>NZ_JASJFE010000907.1:0-3847 GCF_030067735.1 Microcystis sp. M53598_WE2
AAACCTTCTCCTGTTTGAGCAGAAAGAGCGATAATCTTTACATCGGGATTCATAGAACGAACATTTGCCTCTAAACGTTTTAAATCAATCTCTAAATAAGGAGCCAGATCTAATTTGGTAATAATCAGACAATCCGCTTCTTGAAACATAATTGGATATTTGAGGGGTTTATCTTCTCCTTCCGTAATACTTAATAGAGCAACTTTAGCGTGTTCCCCTACCTCAAATTCGGCGGGACAAACTAAATTTCCCACATTTTCCACCAACAATAAATCAAACTCTTTGGGGTTATAATCTTCTTTGAAACGATGAATTCCCCCGGCTACCATTTTGGAATCTAAGTGACAGGAGCGACCCGTATTAATGGCAATCACGGGAACTCCATATTGTCTCAGGCGCTCTGCATCTAGTTCTGTAGTCATATCACCTTCAATAACAGCCATTTTTAATTGATCTTTTAAGGCTGCGAGGGTTTTTTCCAATAACACAGTTTTACCCGCACCGGGACTACTCATCAAGTTTAAACAGGTAATGCCCCACTCGTCAAAATGTTCCCGGTTGTGATCGGCTCCTGTTTGATTGGCATGAAGTAGATTAATTTCTAGGGCTGCGTCAAAAGTTTGGTGCATTTTAGTTGAGAATGAATAATTGATCATCGAACTTTTATAAGCGATCGCCCAACTTTGTTTAAGAATCTAAAGAATATTCAATGTGGTCAATTTTTAACTCTCGACCTGAACGAATATCCTCCATCGGTGATCGACAAGTTGGGCAGGAATATTGCTGGCCAATTTGGGGTTTATAATCCTTTTGGCAGCAATGACAATAAGCAATTAGGGGAATATTTTTAATCGCTAATTCCACACCAGCCAGAAAAGTATTAGCAGTTTGAACTTCAAAGGCAAATTGTAAACTGACCGGTTCAACACAGGTAAATTCACCAACCATGAGATGAATTTTTTCAATTTTGAGCTTTTCAGGTTGGCTATCATACCAATCTCGAACTGTCATAATTAACGCCTTGGTCATATCAGTTTCGTGCATAGGAAATTACTGCCAGGGTTCGTCAACGGCCAGATTGGCATCAGGATGAATATAATAGGGCTTTTCTTTACGGGGTAATTGACCTGAAATAACCAGATGGGCCATGGCATCACAAATAACACGAGTAGCCATCAAAGAGGTCATATCACTAATATCGTAGGGAGGGGAAACTTCCACCACTTCCATGCCACAAATGGGAGCTTTTTGGATAATTTTACCTAATAAAGCTAAGGCTTCACGGGGTAATAAACCGCCCGGTTCTGGCCAACCCGTACCGGGGACAAAACCAGCATCAATGCAATCAATATCAAAACTGATCCAAACGCAATCCGTACCATCTAAAGCTCGTTCTAAGGCAAATTCGGCGGCCGCATCAATGCCTCGTTCTACAATGTCGGTGACGGTCAAAATATTAGTGGCCCGCTCGCGGCAAACTTTAACACCTTGACGGGGAACTTGCCAACCACCAATCCCTAATTGGACGAGATTTTTAGCAGGAGCATTTTTCATATTGGTGGCATGAAACCAGGGGCAAGTGTGCATCCGTTCATCTAAATCCGTTTCCTGAGTATCCACATGGCGATCAAAGTGAATAATACCGACTTTTTTATCCCCTAAATGCCGACAAATACCCCGCACCGTCGGAAAACCAATGGAATGATCACCCCCTAAAATAATCGGCAATGCCCCGGAACTAAAGACATGGGCAACCCCCTTCGAGATTTGATCAAAGGACTTTTCATTATTAGCAGGAATGGTGAAAATATCCCCCAAATCACAGAGCGTAATTTGTTCGCGCAGATCTACCCCTAATTCAAAATTGTAGGGCGTATAAAGGGCCGAAATCCGCCGAATTCCCTGGGGTCCAAAACGAGTTCCGGGTCGGTAAGTTGTCCCCGAATCATGGGGAACACCGACGATGGCCACGTCATAATTGCCCACATTCCGCACATCTTCCAAATAGGGGGCCTTCATAAAGGTGTTAATTCCCGCATAGTGGGGTAACTCACCCCTGGAAAAGGTGGGAATACTGCGATCGCGAATACTATCGGCCGCCTCTAAACCGTAGGTTAACCCCTGAGAAACTTCCTGTTGCCAACCGGTTAGGGGCAAATGGCGTTCTTTTTCTAGGGCCTGTTCAGCTTCGGTTAAATGCGGGGGTTGAAAAGTAGATTCCTCGGACATCATTTTACCTCAAAATACAATAACCCGGGAGTCTTCAAAGACACTGCCTCAAAACAGTTATCCTTAAAGTCTCCCGGGCTTTTATCCCGCCGTGTAGCCAGCTTAGACGGAAAAAATTTTTGATCCGCTCATTTAAGACTAGCTTGCTCCTCTCGGACTTGACATTTAAGCACGCTTAAATCGGAACCCTAGAAGCAATTTCTTTGACCTTAGACGATCTCAATCCCAAAAACAGTATCACAGACTACATAAAAGGGATTTTCGCTTAAATAGGGTTTGCTGAATAATTTTGTTGGTGGGGGCAGGGTGTGGGGTTTTACCCGTTTTCAGGTGGTCAACTACCTAATTTTCAGGGAAAAAGTGCCTAAATTTTGGCGTTGTCAGATCAGAATATGAAGAATGAATTGCGACACAACGAAAGCCTTGCTCTGAAAGCGTTGTCAAGTCTGCTCTCATGCGCCATAAATAAACTTGACAACGCTTGTCATTTTTGGTAAGTTATGGCGTAATTGCAAGCTCAACAACATTTTTTAGGAGGCACTTGCTTATGTCATTAGCAAAACTAATCAAAAACTCCGTTGGGGGGGCTAATACTTATCAGTCTTTCCATCGCCAGTGGAGTACAAGCGGCAACTATTACGGTTGCTGGCGAATCTAATCCTTGGCTGGCAGGGATGCCAAATGGCTCTACAGCTTCCTTTACAGATGCTGCTCCCGCTCAATCTCCTGTACAAGTGTCGGGACTTTCCCTTATTCCAGGACAAACGCTCAATTTCTCCGTGACCGGGGCAGTCAGCAATACTCCCTTCCTACCCCCACCCACTGCTACGCCAGATGGGGAAGTTTTTATTAGCCATTTGCCTGGGAGTCAAAATGGAATTTCCGATATTACCGCTCCGATTAATTCTCTTGTCGGTGTCTTTTTAGATAACAGCCAGCCAGATTCGACTTCTGCACCTGCAGCTCTTAACTTTTCTTCAATTGGACTTAATTTTTCTTCGTTAGCTCCACAACTTAAGCAAGTTTTCTTCATTGGCGATGGACTGACAGGAACCGGCACTGGTGCTGTGCAGAATTTCATCGTTCCTACTGGTGCAACTCGCCTCTTCCTGGGTCCAATGGATGGTTTTGCATGGAAAGGCAACACTGGAAGTTTTAGCGTGACAGTTCAAGCAGTACCTGAACCCAGCACAATTTTCGGCTTAGGTGTATTAGGATTTGGTGCTTTCTTCAAGCACAACCTAGCTAAATCTAACAAGTCGAATAAACAGGACAACTAAACGGGTTAAATTTTGGGCGCAATGTTTGCGCCCCTACATTGCACCTGGTGTAATCGGTAGTGGCCTATAGTGTACTGCCTTTCTTCGATAATCCTTTCTTATCACCATAACTCCGGCAAGCAGAATCAAGATGAGTTAGAGTTTAAATGCTTGGGAAAATAGGACTTGTAGGCGCACGGATTTTCCATTATGAATATAATATCATGTCAAGGGGCTTTTGTCAAGAGAAAATTTTGACAACATCCAGAAAAACCTAGCCAATTGTAGGGGTAATTCATGAATTACCCCTACACCTATTACCTAGTCCAGTAACCCACCACCTAATCATCGACTATGAT
>NZ_JASJFE010000232.1:0-1321 GCF_030067735.1 Microcystis sp. M53598_WE2
ACAACTCCCCGAATCAGAGCAAAATAAGATTGCCGCAATGCTCATAAAGCAGCTTGAATCCAGATCCCCAGAGTATGATTTTTGGGACGAGTTTGACCAAATCTTAGAAGAGTGCCAGATGAATACAGGAATTTCCGATCTGTCCTATCAGCACGATCATTACATTCACGGGCTACCCAAGCGATACAGTGAACAGTTAACAGTGAACAGTAGAAAAAACTGATTGATATAGTGCTATTCAGAGTAATTAGGTAAGCTGTTCAGCATTCAAATAACGTACAATAGAATGAAATTCTAGAAGGTTATGAGTATGGTTCTAGTATCCAACGGGCAATCAGCCATTATTCGTACAGAGCGTGGATTGACAATCGCCGGTACGCGAATTACCCTTTATGATGTTATGGATTACCTAAAGGCTCAGTATCCCCCCAAGCTGATTCGTGAAAAACTTGGTCTTAATGATAGACAGATTGATTCAGCCCTAGCATACATTGAGACTCATTGTACTGAGGTTGAAGCCGAGTATCAAGAATGCTTGCAGACAGCGACAGAAATTCGTCAATACTGGGAAGAGCGAAATCGTGAGCGATTTGCCAAGATTGCGGCGATGCCCCCTAAGCCCGGTCAAGAAACCATTCGTGCGAAGCTTCAAGAGTGGAAAGCACGCATTGAATCTCAATCATGAACTTTCTGATTGACTACAACTTAACGGGCGATGTTGTTTTATTCTGGGGAACCCTCTCAGCAGAAGGATGGCTTGATCTTTTGCCCATCCGCTTCTTCACCTTTCAGGATGTTGGATTGCCGATGGATAGTAGTGATCGGGTTGTTTGGCAATTTGCTCAAAACACTCAGATGATTTTAATTACAGCAAATCGAAATATGAAAGGAATTGATTCGCTGGAACAAACCATACGTGAAGAAAATACACCCGCTTCCCTGCCAATTCTGACAATTGGAAACCCTGATCGCCTTGATGAAAGTAGCTATCGGCAAAGATGTGCTACCCGCTTGATTGAGATTTTATTTGATCTAGAAAACTATATGGGAGTCGGTCGAATTTTCATCCCATAAGACTGTTGTTGAAAAGCATTCTTCAGGTAGAACCTGAAAAGAGCGTTACCAGGTAGAACCTGGTAACGAGATGATGAGATAATCGTTATTAGGGTTTTATACAATTCCAAAGATATGACAAAGCTATAAGAAGAGGCGATCGCTCAAGTCAAACAACTCCCCGAATCAGAGCAAAATAAGATTGCCGCAATGCTCATAAAGCAGCTTGAATCCAGATCCCCAGAGTATGATTTTTGGGACGAGTTTG
>NZ_JASJFE010000713.1:0-3191 GCF_030067735.1 Microcystis sp. M53598_WE2
AACACGAGCCGATTTATGAGATTGACTGCCGAATTTTTTGAGACTAGGACAGTACATTTGCGCTGAAAAATCTCCAAAAATTTTCCAGTGGGGAAGAGGGAAAATTGAGAACAAATGTATGAATCAAAAAGAAAAACTCGAATGATAGAAATTAAAAAATTTTTGGGATCGGATGGTTACACCGAAACCACAGACGGGCTGCTCCTAGCCTCGATCGCCAACTCTTTCTAAAACCGATTACCGAAATAACACGGGAGCATGAAAGCCATTCTCTTTTTAAGCAATGGATGAAATGCGACCCGACGGGTTTTAACCCGTCGTATCCTTTTCCTCTAATTTTAGACTATCAATCCAGTCTTCGATGAGTGCTGTTATGGTTTTGTCTTTCTGGGCAGCATATCAATATAGCTTATTTCTTCTGCGGTCAAAACGAATTGTTAATGATTTAGTCTTCATACATATATAATTAAGCTAAGACGTATTTAAACCGCTTATTCTTAGATTAGCCGAATCTCCCCCCCCAACCCCCCGACGTCGGGGGGGGGTTGCCTCTTGCAAGAGTGCCTCTTGCCTCGTCTCAACAAGCAATTTAAATTACGAACAGCTTAGTGCATTTATGTTAGTATAACATCAGGAGGTAAAAATACAATGTATAGATGCCAGCAAAATCTAATGAGCATGGATAAACATTTAAAGGCTATCCTTGAGTCCATTTGTGCTGAGTCTCATAAGCTGACTAACTGTGGAATTTATTATGCCCGTCAACTTTATTTCAAAACCCATAAAATTATTGGTAAATTTGATTTAGAGAAAGAGTATAAAAACAACAAACACTATCAAGTTTTATCCTCTCAGGCAGCACAGCAAATACTTAGAAGTATTGCTGAGTCCTTTAAATCATTTAAAGAGCTAAACCAGAAATATAGAAAGGGAGAGTTAACAGATGAGCCTCATCTACCTAAATACATAAAAAAAGAAGGTCTGTTCCTTGTCACTTATCCCAAGCAAGCCCTAAAATGGGTTGATAATCAAATTGGAATCCCTTTAGGAAAAACTGTTAAGCAATGGTTTGGACTTGATAGCTTCTATTGGCCAATGACCTCCAATTTGAGGTTTCAAGAAATTAAGGAATTAAGAATACTGCCCAGAAATCATTGTTTTTATGTTGAGTTTGTTGATGAGAGTAAACCAGTCGAGATTGAGGTCAATCCCGATAATGTACTAGGTTTAGATCCGGGTTTAAACAATTGGCTAACAGGAGTTTCTAGTCTTGGTACTAGCTTTGTAATTGATGGAAGGCATCTTAAGTCTGTTAATCGTTGGTACCACAAGCAGGTAGCTACTCTCAAAGAAGGAAAACCTCAAGGATTTTGGTCAACTCAACTCGCTAAAATCACAGAAAAGCGTAATCGAAAAATAAGAGATGCTGTTAATAAAGCAGCTAGACTTGTTATTAATCACTGTCTTGAGCATCAAAGGAACAAAGACCAAAAGGGGGAAGGTAATTTAGGCAAAAAGAACCATCAATCTTTTGTTTCAATTCCGACAGCAAAACTCAAAGAACGTATTAGACAATTGTGTGAACATTGTGGGATTAAGTTTATTGAAACAGAAGAAAGTTATACCTCAAAAGCTTCATTTTTAGACAATGACTCGCTACCTAAATTTGTTGAAAAAACCGAAGGGTGGCAACCATCAGGAAAGAGAACAAAAAGAGGATTGTATCGGACTGCTCAAAATCAGTATATTAATGCTGATGCTAATGGGGCAGCTAACATAATTCGGAAAGTAAGCACAACACTTAATTTTGATTTAAGTCGAGTGTCTAGGGGCGTTTTGACTCGTCCTCAGAAATTCAAGTGCTGGTCAGCTAAAAAGACGCGAAGTCCGCTGAGAATCCTCCGTCATTTATGGGTCGGAGAAGTCAAAAAAACTTTTATTATGGAGGACAACTACTCGTGCTATACCTTGCAGAAGTAAAAAAACAGACTAGAGGTTTTATCGGTGGTTACAAAACCGAATTGAAACTATTGGCCTGTCAGCATAATGATCAGACGTGGAGTGCCATACCGGGGGAAGATATCTTAACCTACGACGAAACTAACTCCCTGGGTGAAGGTGCGCTTCTCTTGGTAAATTTGAGCAATAATCGTCAACTGCAAGGAAACCCGGAATTAGCGGGAGCGGAGATGGTGCGGCAACTGCAAAAGATTTCCCGTTTGATGGAGCGCAGCAAGAAAGATCAAGAGAAAATGGAGCAGTGGAAACAATCCCTCACCTATCAAACCGAGATTCTCAACCGCCAGAAAATGGAAATGGAGACAAGAATCGAGCAAATTGAACAAATAGAGGCAGAATTCGATTATTTAGAGCGCAAAAGACAAGAACTGGAAACCCTAAAACAACAATTAAACGAGCAACAGCGACACCTGGAAGAAGGACAAATAAATTGTAACTCCTACCCCAATCTTTCCCCAGAAAAACAACAATTTATTCGCTCTCTAGCGGAGCGTTTAGCTAATAATCATGATCGGGGCAATTCTCCCTCACAAATTCTCCATTCCACTCTTGAATCTGTGCAGGAACAACAGACAATTTTAAATAGTTGTTGGCAGAGTTTAGAGGAGCAGAAAAAAGCTGTAGAAAATCGTCAGGTCGCCAACGATGAAATGCTCGATTATCTCGAACAAAGAGCTAGGGAATTACAGACGAGTCGCAGTGCTTTGGAAACGGCTAAAATACAATTACAAATACAAGAAACTGTTCTGAGTCAAAAACAGGAATTATTCGAGCGCCTTAACCTCACCCTACAAACCACTGATTCTACTCGACAAATGCTCCTTCGTCTCCTGCAAGGGGAAGAACTAGATTTTGATGGTAAAATCGATCTAGAAGCTCTTGAAAAAATGCCTTTAGAAGAATTGGAGAGCTTAGTTAAGAACTTACAAACAGACCTCAAGCGCTGGGAAATTTTTGTCAACGACGAAGAGGAAGAATTAACTCTCCAATGCCAAACCGTGGAAGAATTAGAAGCAAGAATGGCCACAATAGATGAATCCGAGCGAGCTAATTTAGAATCCGAATTAGCCGAGGAACAGGAAAAAAAAGGAATGCTGGCGGCAACTTTGGTCGGACAAAGACGTAATCTCCAGGAAAGGCAAGCTATTCGCTCTCAACATCTGAAAATTCTG
>NZ_JASJFE010000583.1:0-7892 GCF_030067735.1 Microcystis sp. M53598_WE2
ATTTTGCTGAAAAGTTAACAATTTGTCAAGAGCTTTTTGGGCGGCGGAATATTGTTGCAGTTCTAGATAGATATCGGCCTTACCTTGCCAAGCTTGACTAGCGGCAGGATTAAGAGATAAGACCCGCTCAAAACTTTCCAAAGCCTCTTGATTTTTGCCTAACTTATCTAAAGCTTGCCCGCGACCGAGCCAAGCTGGCCAAGCGGAATCTGGGTTAATTTGAATAGCTTTTTCGTAGATAATTAAAGCTTCCGAGTATCTTTGTAAAGCTAATAAAGCATCAGCTTTTCCTTGGAATGCCTCAAGATAATCGGGATTAATTTTTAAGGCTTGATCATAGTAATTGAGGGCATCGGTATAGCGTTTGAGTTGATAAAAAGTCTGACCTTGTTGATAGTAACGAAGAGAATTACGAGAATTTTTCCAATAGTCAAAACCCAGATAAGAAACTGCTATTAAGCCAATTGTTCCACAGACAGATAAGATTTTTTTTAACCAAGATTTCCCTTGACGAGCAACTTGATCTTGAGATTTCACCACCTGGGTAGTTTTCGGAGCGAGATGATGAATTTTTCCTAATTTTCTCAGATCGATTAATGCTTCACTGGCACTGGTATAACGCTGACGAAAATCATAGCGGATCATGCGCTCGATAACATAACTAAACTCGGCGCTAGTCATGGCCAAATGTTGCCAGAGAATTTCCCCCGTGCGAGCATCCAGTGGAATATCTTCGGGATCTTTACCAGTTAAAGCTTGTAATCCAATCATACCGGCGGCATAGATATCGCTACTAAAACGCGGATAACCTTGGGCCTGTTCACTGGGGAAATAACCAGGGGTACCAATAGCGATGGTAGAAACGGTTTTACCTTCTTTAACCACTTGAGTGCTAATTTGTTTGACAGCACCAAAATCAATTAAAACCAATTGATGATCTTGGCTGCGACGAATAAGATTAAAGGGATTAACATCGCGATGGATCACCTGTTTGTGATGGACAAATTCGAGAATTGAGAGAATTTCTGTTAATAAAGCCACCACTTTCCCTTCATCTTGCCTATAGACACCGGCAATAATTTCTCTGGCTAAATCTTCCCCTTCAATGTATTCTTGCACGAGAAAAAATTGCCCATTTTCCTCAAAATAAGCAAATAAACGGGGAATATGGCGATGAATGCCCAATTCTTGCAGGATTTTCGCCTCGGTTTCAAAGAGTCGTCTAGCGATGGCTACAGTTTCGGCATCCTGGCACTGGGGTTTAAATTGTTTGATCACACAACGATTTTGATTGGGTAACTGGCGATCGCAGGCCAAGAAAGTTTGTCCGAATCCCCCTTTTCCCAATTGACGGATAATTTGGTAGCGATGACTAAGGATGTTTCCGGCAGCGAGTTCCATAGACGATGGCAATCCGAGGTTTTTTACTATTCTAGGCTTTTCGGCTCTCTTTTGCGGTCGATGGACAAAATGCGGAAACTTTCCCCACTCCACTTTTTTCCCTATAGAGAGAGAAAAAATTCCCTGTTGAGGGGACTGACATGACAGACAGAAAAAAATAATCTAGAAACAGAGAAAGTTCACTGTTGTTTTTTGAGAGGATAACCGCTATGTCTATGAATCCTGTTACTAGAGCCAGCACAGCTTTACTGATTACCCTGCTCATGGGGTCGATGTCCGGTACTTTTCCCGTCCTCGCTCAAAGTAATATTAATCGGCAACGTCTCATCGCTCAACAAATCTCGATTCCGGTGGGAACAGTTATCCCTTTGAATTACGAGAAAGCCGATAAAATTTTAGTTTCTAAAAGTGATGTTATTCCTCTGACTTTAACCGTAGCCAGAGATATTCGTAACCGCAATGGGATTGTGGTGATTGCAGCGGGAAGTGAAGTCAAGGGTACTTTAGAAGCAGCCGGCCGAGGTGTGCGGTTTATTGCCGATGAAATTCGCCTCGATGGGGGTAATCGCACCATTCCCCTCAATGCCACTTCGCGATTAATTACTACCACTGAAACCCTGCGTAAAGGGGCAAAAACTCAAGATATCTTAGGGGGAACCCTCGCCGGTGCGGGGGCAGCCACAGCGATCGCTGCTCTTACGGGCGATCGCAAGGTTGAAGTTCTCGATGTTTTAGCGGGAGCAGCCGTGGGAACCCTTGCGGGATGGGGCTTACCGGCGGCGGGAATTGTCGGTGGTAGTTCCGTGCAGTTATACTCTGTTAACCCCGATCGAGATTTAAATATTACCCTGCAATCGCCCCTAGTGATCAGAGATTAGTTAACGGCAAACCATGACCAAATCCGTCTGCTGGCGGATTTGGTGTCAACCATCGATTTAAACGGAGCGATCGATTTGTTAGATTTTTAATAGTCCGTCTGTCAACCAATAGACAGAAACAGTCAAAACATCAGAATCAGAGATCAAAGTATGAAACTTCCTACAGGGTTACGGCGAACTATTACCCACGCTTTAGCAACTTTTCTGGGAATTATGCTCGGTTTTAGCAGTTTAGCGGCGGTAAATGCTCAAAATCTGCCCAGCGCTGCCGCCGATCTGGCCAGAATTCCCCCGGAGATGACGGCGGAAAGTTTTGTCGCTAAGGCAGTGGCGCGCACGGGTGCGGCAGTAGTGCGAATTGACACCGAAGCGATCATTACTCGTCCCAATAGCCCCTTTTTTGATGATCCTTTTTTTCAGGAGTTTTTTGGAGAACAGTTTCGTCTTCCCACCCAGCAGCGAGTGGCTGGCCAGGGATCGGGTTTTATTATCGATGGCAGTGGTTTAATCTTAACTAATGCCCATGTGGTCGATAATGCCGATAAGGTAACGGTAACTTTAAAAGATGGTCGTAGCTTCAAAGGAGAAGTACGCGGTACTGATGAGATCACTGATTTAGCCGTGGTGAAAATTAATTCCCAAGGGGAAAATTTACCTGTAGCCGTCCTCGGCAATTCCTCATCCATACAAGTGGGGGACTGGGCGATCGCAGTAGGCAATCCCGTCGGTCTAGATAATACGGTAACTTTAGGAATTATTAGCACGATCGGGCGCTCGGCGGCTAAGGCTGGTATTCCCGATAAACGCATTGATTTTATCCAAACCGATGCCGCTATTAACCCGGGTAATTCCGGCGGTCCTTTACTCAACGCCCAAGGGGAAGTCATCGGCATCAATACGGCGATTCGTGCCGATGCCATGGGCATCGGTTTTGCCATTCCCATCGACCGGGCCAAGCAGTTACAAGCAACCCTAGAAGCAGGTCAAAAGGTGGCCCATCCCTATATCGGTGTGCAGATGGTTAATCTAACTCCCGATTTAGCCCGGGCTAATAATCAAAACCCCAATTCTGCCATGATCGTCCCGGAAGTGTCGGGAATTTTGGTGGTGAAAGTCCTACCCAATACCCCCGCCGAAAAAGCCGGGATCCGTCGCGGGGATGTGATTGTTAAAGCTAATAATCAACCGGTTAGCGATGGCGCTGAGTTACAGGAAATGGTGGAAAAAACCGGGATCGGTCAATCTTTACCCCTAAGAATCAGAAGGGGCGAAAGGGCGATCGATCTCACCGTAATCACCGCCCAAATGTCAAATCAGTAATCGGCGGTCAGTGATCAGTTATCAGATGTGAGTTTTCATGCCTTGATTGAGCAGCGACGAAAATCTTTTCAGGACTCGTAGCGCCGATAAAGTCGCTGCAACTTGTCATAGAAACGCTTGCGGACTTTTTCCGGGGAGATCAGCAAGCAATCTTCTCCGTAGGGAAGAATCTCGCGGAAAAACCAGAAGCTACTCGTTACCTGTCGGGTAATCTGCCGGACGAGGGGATCGTTCGAGATCAATTCGTTGGCGATATCGATAGCGCTTTTAGTCCGGTACGATCGAGCTAATCCATCGAATAGCTGAAACTCGGCCGACACACTATCAAGCTGATTGCGCCATTTGCCCCTAGGGATCGGGGTAATTAAGGAATCGTTGGGGATTCGATCGATCCGTAAACTCCAATTATGCTGTAGTTCGGAAATATCTTGATTTCCCTCGGTTTCCTCGCACCAACAATCGAGATATAAGCGATCCTCGTGACGATTGATAGCGGCATGGTAAAGATGGAATTCCCAGATTCGATCGCCGGCATCCTGATAGGATAACTGAAACGGTTGTTGTCGGAGAATGCAGCGATCGAGTTCTAACCGCCATGGCGGGGGAGGATTATCGAGGCGGCCTTCTAGCTCTTTGCGTAAGGGTCCCGGCAGTTCGCTCCGTTCTAATAGTAGTTTAGCCAGTTCCAGGGCGATGGGGATTTGCCCAGCATCGATGAGAGAATCGATCGCCTGTTGGAGCATCTGCAAGCGATCGGGCTTCCAGTCGTGATTAGGGGCGATTTTAAGTTTATTACGGGCAATTTCTTTGATTAACTTCGATATATTCGGTTTATCTCCCCAAAATAGCCCGAATTCACTGGCAAGGATTTCTAGGGCCTGTTTTTCTTTTTCACTGACCGATAAAGTGATTGATTGTCCTATCCGGCTCATAGTTTATAAGTGTACGGACACTTTTTCTGTTAAGGTACTTGTCTATCCCTATTGTCGTGGTTATTATGGAAGATAGCAAGGAGTTACGGACAGAAATTCATGGTAAATTATCAAGTAACGCTCAGGCCAGTCTATTCCTGTCCCGCAGACGAGATACCAGACGGGATCAAGGTTCCGCAAGGATGGCGGTTATCGTGGCATCAGGTGGAGACGTGGAAAGCACTCAACGATCCCGATGTCGCGGTAATCATCAATTCGGCCATGACGGGGGACGGGAAAAGTCTAGCGGCCTACCTGCGAACTTTGCAAGGATATTTCCCGATTATGGGACTCTACCCAACCAACGAACTAGCGCGGGATCAGCGGGGTCAGATCGAGGCATATATTCAACGATTTCAACCAACGGATCAACCCCGGGTCAATCTTTTAACCGGGCCCGAGTTGGAATTGTACGCCGAACGGGATGGGAAAACGAAAGCGATCGCTCTAGAGACTCGATCGAAACAGTCGGAAATTCTCTTAACTAACCCCGATATTTTCCATTATCTGCATCGGGGGGCCTATTTAACCCCCTACGATAACCCCGATCAGCTATGGAACCGGATCGATAAACATTTCGCTCTCTTCCTATTCGATGAATTTCACGTTTTCGGCACGCCACAGGTCGCCAGTATTATCAATACCATGCTTCTAATCCGACGGGCCAATCGTGGGAAACGATACCTGTTTTTGTCCGCAACTCCCGACGAGGGTTTACTAAAACGATTGGATAAAGCGGGGTTTCGCTATCGATCGATCGACCCAGTAAGAGAAGGAAAATACCGGTTTCCCGATACCCCAGAAGAGGCCAATTCCCTCGCTCAACAGGGATGGCGACAAGTAACCTCGGAAATCGAGCTATCTTTTATTCCCTTACCGTCGAGTTTTCAAACTTCGGAAAATTGGTTGAAGGAAAATAAAGAGCGAATTTTAGACTATTTTAAGCGATACCCCAGCAGCAAGGGCGCGATTATTCTCAATTCGATCGCTTCGGTTAAACGTCTGCTGCCGATTTTCCGAGAATTATTGGCGACTATCGGTTTAACGGTGGGGGAAAATACGGGTCTTTCGGGAACGCGGGAGAAGTTGGCATCGTTAAATCGTGATCTGGTGATCGGAACGAGTACCATCGATGTGGGGGTGGACTTCAAGATTAATTTCCTCATTTTCGAGTCGTCGGATGCGGGAAATTTTATTCAACGTTTCGGCCGTTTAGGCCGTCACAGCGGCTACGATCGAAAGGGAACGGCGGTAAAATTTACTAACTTCACAGCGATCGCTCTGGTTCCGAAATTTTTCCTAGAACGGTTATTCGAGAAGAAAGATGCACCGTTACAAGTCGGGGAACGGTATGACCGAATTCAGCTACAGGAGGCCATCAAGAGTAACTACCGTCATATCAATAATTTCGAGGGTTATTACCAACGTTGGGGAGCGGTACAATCATTTCAACTCTGGTGGAATTTAGGGAGTCCGAAGATCAAATCCCAATACGGGGAAAGTCGCCAGAAGTTTCAACAGGAATGCGAGGAGGTTTTCGATACCAGTTTAAAACGGGTCGCCGGTCGGGTGAAAGGATGGGCCGACGAATGGAAGGAGTTATCGGGGAAAAACGGTAATCCGATTTTCGAGGATGCGTCTAGTTTTCGCGGGTCGAGTCCGTTACTATGCGGGTTATACGATTCGACGGAACCAGAGGAGGGCGATCGCTTTAAAACCTACGATTTACCCAGTATTCTCGGTAATCTAGAGGTGGAGGTGTGGAGAAAAGGCGAGTTTAAGCGCCAGATCGAGGCCACGAAAACACCGATCGCGCGCAGACGTTTCGATTATTGTCTTGCGTTTCTGAATTTAAAGGGATATCGAGAGGAACGGTTAAACTGGCGCTTTACCTACGACGGCGATTTAGGCGAGATCGCCTCCGCGTGGAAAGTGCAGGTTTTGACGGGAATCGGTGTTTGGCAACCGGATAATCCTTGGCTCGATCGAATTAGTCGGGAGTTACGGGATCTGGCTCTGGTTAGCTTCGTTCTTGCCTATCCCGTCGCTGCAGTTCGCCAACGCTTACAATTACCGATGCACTTTGGTATCTATCCGATTAGTGACGAGAGTAGTATTCATTCTCCCCTGTCACCCTATTCTATAGCGATCGGTCAAGCGGCCTTGTTGTTGGATACTCTCGCTCATCGGTTCAAAGGTCAAGGGGGTGAGGTGTGGATCTGTTGATGCCGTTTGAGGCTACCAAGAGATGAGGGAGTCAAAGTGTACGGACACTTTTTCTGGGATTTAGTTGCTCTTTGCTTCCTCCGCGTTTGATAATAGACATAGACAGACGCTAGGGACATCGATCGATATATCCATCGGATTCTTGCCATTTTTTTTGATAGGGGCTAAATATGAATAGGCTAGTAGAAAAAATTACGGCTATTGTCGAAAAACTACCGAATTTAAAACTATTAATTCTCTTCGGTTCTAGAGCGCGTGGAGAGCATAAACCTGATAGCGATTGGGATTTCGCTGTTTTATACGAGGAAAGAAGTGATCAAAAGGATATTTCGAGTCTATTGAAAATTTATACACTACTCGAACAAGCTTTAGAGATTCCCGAGGACAAAATTGATGTGATTGATTTAAAAGAATGTTCGCCGATCCTTGCTCATTATGTCGCGCGAGATGGTCAACTTCTATACGAACGGGAAACGGGACTATTCGAGGGATTTAAAGAAAAATTTCTCATGAATCCTGAAGAATCGAAAGCGTTATACCGTCAATTACGGAATAATCTAGAGATTTCTCTACGAGAAAAAGGAGTGTAAATGCTATTCAACCTCTGATTGCGATAGACGAATTAAACCTCATGAATCAATACCTCGCCGAACTTAGCGAGTACGGTTCGATCACCTTAGAGGATTATCGTACATTAAGAGAACGTCAATTAGCCATAGAAAGGTTAATTCAGCTTATCGTTCAAACTGGCATCGATATCAATTACCAGATTTTAAAATATTTAGATATCGAGTCTCCGAATAATGCTCGCGACGCATTATTTCAAATCGTAGAACTGGGAATCTTAGAAGAACACCTAGCCGTTCAACTTACCGAGTCTATTAAATTAAGAAACTTACTCGTACACCTATACAAGAAAATTGATCCCGATATCGTTCATTCCTCGATCGCTAATATTTTACGAGATTATCCCCGCTACCAACGCTCGATCGTTCAATATCTAGATTCCTTGGAGGCAGAAAATGGTTAAAAATACGAAAGAATTAAAAATTATCGATACAATCAATAGAATAACCACGACTGTGGAAAAACTACC
>NZ_JASJFE010000941.1:0-2071 GCF_030067735.1 Microcystis sp. M53598_WE2
ATCTTTGTCAAGTAAGGACTTTGGCGATTTAAATACTTGTTTACAAACAGTTTCTTACTGATACAACCGCAAGATTTGTGGTCGGTGATGATTTCCAACATCCTCAAGCAATCTGAAGCAACCATCTATGGGATCGAGGGTAGGACGTAGAGCCAAAAAAGACAGGCATTGAGCCTGTCTAAAAAACCAAACAAATTACCGATCAGTTGGCCACAAATAGGGAGTTTTTTGCGTCAAATTTCCAAGCAATACCATCGGGATCTCTGATGCGACTCCAATCGGCAAATTCTGTTTCGGATTTATTTTTCTTGTTTCTACCCAAAACGGCCGGGGTAACTCCTAAACGTTTAGCCAAATCCGCCAAACTCATTGATGAGATAGTTTCAGAATCAGAGGTTAGAGATTCTTCCTTAACTTCTGATTCTGATTGGGATAAAGAACTATCAGGACTGTTCAAACTAGGATTAATTATCTCCTCCGGTTCTTGAATTACCGTTTCTTGAACAGCGATCGCTGCGGTATTTTCTTCCTCTTTTTCCTCAAATAATTTACCTAAATTAGTCAGAGGTTGGGAGGAGGAAATAACAGGAACCTCCGGGACGGAATTTTCCCTCTTCTCGGCGACAATCAGGGGGGATTTAGCCTCCTGCGATTGCTCTAAATTGGTCAGAGGGAATCTCGATGCAGTAATCGCAGGAATTTGTTTTTCCCCTATTTCTTCTAAAGAGGGGTCACTCTCATCAAAAATACTACCCAAGGTACTGGCGGTGATAAAGTAATAGGCCATACCCTTATCGCCTACAGCTTTTTTTTGCGCCCCAAATTCCTCAGCTTTTTTGTCTAAAAATTGTCTAGCTAATTTGGCCGTGAGATTGGCTTTTGCCGATAGGTCAATCGGGGTGAGACAACCTTGATTGTCCTGTAAAAGTTGATTGAAATAGGGGTTAATCACCGTCGATAATTTTGACCAGCGATAGTCTTGCCACACCTTGACTGCAAGAGTTAAGAAGAAGACAAGTAGGATCAATGGCCAAGCGGTAAAAACAAGGATGATTAGCACCGCTAGGGGGATGATGAGGACGAGAAACCCCGCCGTTTGACGATCGATAATTTTTCCAGTCATAATTTCATGAGCTGCCACAATTAAAATTCTTAATGGCTAGTTTGACTATCTCCTGCCATAAGTGTATATGACCAGTTTAGGCTTTATTGGTCACGCCGGTTAGTTCTAGTCGTTCAAACATGGCAAATCTTGCTTTCAGGGCCAGAGAATCATCAAGTTTTGTTAAAAAAATGGCTTGTTGATACTTTTGTTCTAAAGCTTTTTCGATTAACCAATCGGCTAAAAAGGGATTTTTGGGTAGTAAGGGACCGTGGGCATAGGTGGCGATCGCATTGTGGTAAAATGCCCCTTCATAACCGTCCTCTCCGTTATTTCCGTAACCGGTAATCACCTTTCCTAAAGGAGAAACGGTCTGTAAATAGGTACGACCCCCGTGATTTTCAAAGCCGATTACTAGCGGTTTTTCCCCGGTCATAGCTTTAATTTCCTCCGCTAAGGGGGAGGCCGTAATTTCAAAAACCACGTTACCGATACAGCGTTTTGCATTGGGACCGGGATGTTTACTTACTAGGTCTAATAATCCCAATCCTTCGATTCTTTGACCGAAAGCTGGTTCGTAATAATGTCCTAATAATTGTGGGGAACCACAGGTAAAAACCCCCGGTATTCCTGCCGATAATTGTTCTTTCATCGCCGCCGCTTTTTTACCCTGTAAATCCCGCATAACGATCTCCTGTTGCCGATCCTGCGCCCCACCCCCAACAATTATATCTACTTGATAAAATGTCTCGGCTTCTGTTTGAGCATCTAGGGGAATAATTGTCACAGCAATATCACGCCATTGACATCTTCTTTGAATAGTAATAACATTACCTCGATCGCCGTAGGTACTCATTAAGGTCGGATATAACCAGCCGATTTTTAGTTCTAGTTCTTGCATAATTTCTTAGGGGAAATGGGGGAATGGGGAAATGGGGAAATGGGGGAATGGGGGAATGGGGAAGTGGG
>NZ_JASJFE010000266.1:0-3828 GCF_030067735.1 Microcystis sp. M53598_WE2
CCCTTGCCACACCTAGAAGGTAATCCTCATTAAGACAGGTAAATGAGTCAATTTCACCCACAACGATGATCTTTTTTTTGTGTAGTTTTATTGCAAAAAAAAAGTTTTTTTGACAAAAAACACAAAGTATGATAGGAAACCAACGTATTTCTGGCTGCCAGTAGTTATTGCAGAGTGGGAAGTGGAGAAGTGGAGAAGTGGAGAAGTGGGGAAGTGGGGAAGTGGGGAAGTGGGGAAGTGGGGAAGGGGAGCATCTCACCTTTGTAACCCCTAAATCAGGTTTTATGTCAAACTATTTTGAAAGCCTTACTAGAAACCAGTTTGAGGGACAAGTATAATTACTCACTTGTATAAAAATGAGATGCTCCCTGGGGAATGGGGAAGTGGGGAAGTGGGGAGTATTTTCAGTGATCAGTAAACAGTAAACTGAAAACTCACATCTGATAACTGATAACTGATTCAAGGCTGACTCCTAACCCGACAAAAAACTTTTTGCCGCAGACCCTAAGTTAAATAAGCGATAGTTACCCCCGAACCTCCCTCATTTTGGGGTGCTAATTGAAAGCGTTTTATCTGGGGATGACGGGATAAAAAATCGTGAACACCTTGACGCAATTTCCCCGTACCTTTACCGTGAATAATCCATAATATACCCGATGGGGTAGCGCGGGTGATCGCCTGTTCGATATCCGTTTCTGACTCTGCCACCCTGGAACCGCGAATATCGACAGTATTATTAGCAGTACGAATTAAAGGAGTCTCCTGGGGTTTTGTGGGAGTTTGTGGCAAATTTTTGGCAGGTTTTGGCGCAGTTTCCACTTTTTGACCATCCAAAGACTCAATCTGATCTAAGGGTAGGGTCATCTTCATCATACCGAAACGCAGGGAAATCTCGTCTGATTCCGGTGAAATTGCTAAAACTTCGGCAGTTTGTCCCAAATTGGGCAAGCGGACTCTTTCCCCCACTTGCGGACGATAATTAACCTTAGTTTTTTCCGTTTTTGGTAATAACCTTTCTGCGATCGCAGTTAACTCCTCTGTGGCTTTTTGGGCATCTCTACCAGTTTTTGTTCCCGCTTGCAATCGGCGAATAACCTCATTAATCTCTGCTTTTGCCGATAATAAAGCTTTTTGTATCTCCTGCTCCTGATAACGCTTTAATTCTCGCTCTCTCTCCTGTAGAGAATTGGCCCGCGTGGAAACTTCTGTATAAAATTTCTCCGTTTGTTGGAGTAATTGACTAGCTTCTTGAGCTTTTGACTCCTGTTCCCGTCTTTGCGCTTCCAAACCAGCAATTACTTGATTTATCTCCTCCGATAACCCCCCCAGATGATTTCTCGCTTCGGCCACAATTTCGGGACTTAATCCCAAACGCTGGGCAATAGTTAAAGCATTAGAACGCCCCGGAATGCCCCATAATAGTCGATAAGTAGGGGAAAGAGTGCGATCATCAAACTCTACCGAGGCATTTTCAAAGCGAGAATCTCGATACTTTAACGCCTTTAATTCTCCGTAGTGAGTGGTAGCCACCGTCAGTAAACTATGATCGGCGAGGTATTGTAAAATAGCGATCGCTAAAGGACTTCCCTCGGCCGGATCCGTACCTGCCCCCACCTCATCGAGTAAAACCAAGGAACGAGAATTTAAAGCCGCTAAAATGCGAACAATCCGGCGAATGTGACCCGAAAAAGTCGATAAACTCTGTTGCAAAGACTGTTCATCCCCGATATCGGCTAAAACGTGATCGAACCAGGGTATCTCTACCGGTTCCCGCGCTGGAATAAACAGGCCTGCTTTCGCCATTAAAGCCGCTAATCCGAGAGTTTTTAAAGTAACGGTTTTTCCGCCGGTATTTGGTCCGGTGATGGCAACAACGCGAATTTCTGGGCTAATCTGCACATTTATTGGTACGACCTCCCCCCCCTGTTCGTGGTGTTTTTGCCACCAGAGCAAAGGATGACGCAAATTCCGCAAAGTAATCGTTTCCGAACCATCGATAAAGTGGGGGGGATTACCCTCTAACCATAAACTGTAACGGGCCCTGGCGGTGGCCAGATCGAGCCTAGTAGCGATCGCTAGTAAATATTCTAAGTCCTCAAAGGCTTCGGCGATTGTATTACTTAACTGCCGCAGGATTTTTTCTTCTTCGATTTGTTCCTGACGACGATATTGCCGCAGTTGATTGCCTTGGTCAACGATAGAGTGAGGTTCAATGTAAAAAGTCGCTCCTGTGCTGGAAGTATCGTGAATTATCCCCGGTATTTGCTCTTTTTGTGCTGCTTTGACGGGAATCACCCAGCGGTCGCTTCTTTGGGTAATGACCGCTTCTTGGATAGCACCGCCCTGTTTTTGCATGATATCCTGTAATTTGCGGTAAATTCGCTCTTTAATCACCTTCATTTGTCCCCGAATTTCCCGTAATTGGGGACTAGCGCGATCGGATATCCGGCCATCTTCATCGATACAACGGTGTATTTCCTGTTCTATCTCTGGATAGGTGCGAATTTCCGCTACTAACTCTTTTAAAACTGGTATATCTTCCTGTTCGTCAATTAAACGCCGTAAACGTCGCACTCCGGCCAAAGTCGTGGCAATATTTAAAAGTTCCTGTCCCGATAATAACCCCCCCAGATGCGCCCTTTCTAGGGCATCGCCGATGTCGCTAATCCCATCAAAGGAAAGACGACTATCTAATTTTTGTTCTAAGCTATAAACTTCTTTGGTTTGGCAGAGTAGGTTTAAACTTTCCTCTTTGCTTTCCGGTAAGGGCAATTGACGAATCGCGATCGCACCGAGTTTAGTCGCTGCAAAAGTAGCTAGGTGTTGACATAGCCGCGGCCATTCCAATAATTCTAGGGTTTCGTCTTGAATCAATTTTGTAGTTTTTTATAATACGCTTTGTATTTCTAGTCTAACCGGATTTGGTCTGATTTTTACAGGAGTCATTTCAGCCGACAGTAATCAGTCAAGGGAAAAGACAGCACTGTTACTCGCACCTAATACCTGTCACTTAACAATCTCGCCAATCTGTTGACTATCTAAATTACTCGTTAAGACTGCACTGGAGTGCCGGAGTTGGGAGCAGGGAGAGGAAGTTCGAGCATTTGTACTAAAATTTCTCATACGCAGTTTAAATTCAGTACAGCTTATAATATTAGGTCGAGTTCTACTGATAACTGATCACTGATCACTGATAACTGATCACTGTATCTAAATTCCTTTCTGGAGAGAGAATTGCACCTGTTTAAATTCTTGTTTTAAACGTTGTTTGAGTTTGTCGGGGATAGGACGGGAACCGTAGGCGGTATAATAACCAGCTAGAGAGTTTAAGGCTGTTTGCATAGTAGTGAAAGAACGCAAACCCCCGGATTTTTTATCTCGTCGGTAGAGGGAGATGTAATCGTTGATTTGTTCCTTTGCTTGCGACTCAACTGCCGCTTTATTCGGGTCATCTTTGACCAAATCAAGGGCTGTGGTTAAACTTTCAATCACCGTCAGGGTATCTTTTCCATAATTGCCCGTTAACCCGGAACTACTAGAACAACCCATCAATCCGATGACCAGGACGAGAACCAAAGCTAATAAGCGAGAAATGTAAGGTTTTAGAGACATATTTTCAACACCATAAGTTAATCCCAAGTCACCTTATCCTATCAGGAAACCGTGACCAGTTCCCCAGGAGAGTCAACCTGCTGCAAAAATCAGGGGTCAACAGGGGGGAAAATAGGGTTTGCGGCAAAAAGTTTTTCCTGGTGGCAGGGTGTGGGGTGTGGGGTGGGGGGTGTGGGGGTTTACCCATTTTCAGGGGGTCAATTACCTAATTTTCAG
>NZ_JASJFE010000302.1:0-3221 GCF_030067735.1 Microcystis sp. M53598_WE2
ACCCTACTATGAATTAACCCTACTATGAATTAACCCTACTATGAATTAACCCTACTATGAATTAACCCTACTATGAATTAACCCTACTATGAATCAACCCTACCCTTACCCCCCCGATGTCCTGTAGGGCTAATTCATGAATTAGCCCTACAATGGGTGTTGTCAAATTGAAAGATGCTGGGAATCAGCTTTGCCTTTTGCCTTGTGCCTTTTGCCTCGTCTCAACAAGCAATTTCAATGCTTGACAGCTTAATTTCTGGCCAACTAGCTACCACCGAGGCCAATTTATCCAAATCCCGACGATCTTCGATAAAGGGAAAAACACCTAAAACTGGACAATTAGTCAAGGATTGAATTAAATCGATCGGTGTTAACTGCTCTATTTCCGTCTCCGTGCGCGGTTCGAGACAATTAAGGATAATTCCGCCCAAATTGACCTTTTTTTGCTCTGCTAGGGCAATATTAGCCACCGTTTGGGAAATCGCTCCCAATTTCACCGGCACCACTAAAAGGGTTTTTAACCGCCATTGAGCCGCTAAATCCGCCAAAGTTAGCTCGTGGGTGACAGGACAACCTAAACCCCCCAAACCCTCAATTAAAACCAAATCTTGGCTTTTTTGTAGGTTCAGCAGAGCTTGCCACACCGTCCCCAAAGGAATATCTCGACCTTCCAAATCAGCAGCCACAGGAGGCGCTAAGGGTGCTTGATATTGCAGCGGTGTAATCATTTCTAATTGACCCTGAAATAAGCCCTCATACCATTCTCGATCGCCTTGACCCGTTTGCATTAATTTCATCAGCCCCAGGGCCTTGGAGGGATAGTATTTTTGCCAATAAGCCACTAAACCAGTGGTGACAACGGTTTTACCCGCGTCGGTATCCGTAGCCGCAATCAAAAGACTATTCATAAAACCCCCAAGCTCAGTCAAGATCAGGTGAAATCACCAGCATCTATTATCTTATCCCCACTTCCCCACTTCCCCACTTCCCCAGATATTGCATGGGTAAGATGCAAAAAGAAAAAAAACTGCAGCCAAAAAGGTGAGATGGAATACACTAAAAGTATAAGGTTATCAATTTTGCTATTTTTCAAGTTGCATCCTAGGCAACAGAATTGCAATTATCCCTCTAGTTAGAAATTGGACGGTTTGCCCTGTGGTTTCATCACTTCCCAAGCCCAATGACTCTTTAACAACGGTTCCCCAGCGTTGTTCTGGGGCTTATGCCTTGATGGACAGTCTCAAACGTCATGGCGTTAAGCACATCTTCGGTTATCCCGGAGGTGCGATCCTGCCCATCTATGACGAACTCTACCGCTTTGAAGAGCGGGGAGAATTACAACATATTTTAGTGCGCCACGAACAAGCGGCCGCCCATGCCGCCGATGCCTACGCTAGGGCCACCGGCAAAGTGGGGGTCTGTTTCGGTACTTCCGGCCCCGGGGCGACCAATTTGGTGACAGGCATCGCTAACGCACACATGGACTCCATCCCGATGGTAATTATCACCGGTCAGGTGAGTCGGGCGGCCATCGGTTCCGATGCTTTCCAAGAAACCGATATTTATGGTATTACTCTCCCGATTGTTAAACATTCCTATGTGGCTAGAAACGCCCGGGAAGTAGCGAGAATCGTCGCTGAAGCCTTCCATATCGCCAGTACAGGACGACCAGGACCGGTTTTAGTCGATATTCCCAAAGATGTCGGTTTAGAACTATGCGATTATATCCCCGTCGAACCGGGAGATGTGAAACTAACTGGCTATCGTCCCACGGTTAAGGGCAATCGCCGTCAAATCGAGGCCGCTTTACACCTCTTGGAAACCGCCGAAAAACCCTTACTTTACGTTGGCGGAGGTGCGATCGCAGCTAATGCCCACGCCCAAATTGCCGAGTTTGCCGAGCGTTTTCAGTTACCCGTCACCACCACGTTAATGGGGATCGGTGCTTTTGATGAACATCATCCCCTCTCGGTGGGAATGTTAGGAATGCACGGCACCGCCTACGCTAATTTTGCCGTGACCGAGTGTGATTTATTAATTGCCGTCGGCGCTCGTTTTGATGACCGAGTAACCGGAAAATTGGACGAATTCGCCTCGAAAGCTAAGGTAATCCATGTGGATATTGACCCCGCCGAAGTGGGCAAAAATCGCGCCCCTGATGTGCCGATTGTCGGGGATGTGCGGGTAGTTTTAGAACAAATACTCCAAAAAGCCAGAGAATTTGATTATCCCACTAACTGCGATCGCACCCAAGCTTGGTTAGCCCAGATCGAGCGCTGGCGACAAGATTATCCCCTGCAAGTACCTCGACCAGAAGGCAGACTTTCCCCCCAAGAAGTGATCGTTGAGGTGGGTCGTCAAGCACCCCACGCCTACTATACCACCGATGTGGGCCAGCATCAGATGTGGGCGGCCCAATTCCTCAAAAATGGACCCCGACGTTGGATTTCTAGCGCGGGATTGGGGACGATGGGTTTCGGTTTACCGGCTGCGATGGGGGTAAAGGTGGCTATTCCCGATGAGGAGGTCATCTGTATTAGTGGTGATTCCAGTTTCCAAATGAATCTACAGGAATTGGCCACCCTAACCCAATTTAATATTCATGCCAAGACGATTATTATTAATAATGGTTGGCAGGGTATGGTACGTCAATGGCAAGAAGCTTTCTATGGGGAACGTTATTCTAATTCCAATATGGAAGCGGGAATGCCGGATGTGGAACTGTTAGCCCAAGCTTACGGCATTAAAGGCATTACTATTCGCCATCGAGAGGAATTAGCCGCAAAAATTGCCGAAATGTTGGCCCATGATGGTCCGGTTTTGGTCAATGCGATCGTGACTAAGGATGAAAATTGTTATCCCATGGTCGCCCCCGGTCAAAGTAATGCCCGTATGATTGGTTTACCGAAAATTGTCACTGGGGGTTGTGAAATGCTCAATTGTCCCAGTTGTGGCGCGGTTAACAGTTGGAATAATAAATTCTGTCCTGAATGTGGGGCGAAATTGTAGCTGAAAATTGTTAATTAATTAACCAGCCTCCGTTATCCTTAACGGAGGTTTTTGGCTTTTTCTCTACTGTGTGAATATCATAAGTAGGTAGGCGTTAAAAATTATCAGAAGCCTCCTTAGTAAGGGGGATACCCCCGCCTATCGGCACCCCCCTTATCAAGGGGGGCAGGGGGGATCGAACCTAAAATCTATTCTTAATTTAAGTATAACCA
>NZ_JASJFE010000503.1:0-1636 GCF_030067735.1 Microcystis sp. M53598_WE2
TATTTGCAAGGTTCCAACTATCATTAACAACAGTAGATATCTGGCTCGTCCCAGTTCATTTTCTAACACTTTCTGGTATAGTTCACTTATCATTTTCGTTATTTAGGTCATATATGGTAAATATGACTTATCTTTTTTTGGAGTCTGTGTCTGTATTTTATGCTACATAAGCTTTTCAGCTTGCTTGTCCCCCTGTCAGGGGAAAAAGGGAAGACTCGCAGTAAAAGAAAGACCTATCCTACTGTGAAAAAACGACATTCAACCCCTAAAAAATCGGCAACAAAAGCATCCTAACTCTACTTTTTGCTTCAAGATTTTTGAATTGGCGCTATTTTCATAAGGCTGGATTATTTTTAGGCGAATTTTTTAGTCTAAACTACAGACATAAAAAGCCTTATAACAAGAGGGTTGTACAATTCTTAACAATTTTAGTGATCGCTGAAACGGCGCAAAATCGTTCTGAATTTATTTTTGCTGGGATATTCTGGTTTCTGTGTGGAAACGAGTTTTATACTGATAGTCTCTTCCGCAAAATAGTCCTAATAGTTACTAATTCTGTACGCAAATATTGCATCTAGAATTAGCTTTGTACGCTTTGACCCGTACTGGGTTAACTACGAACCTCTCTATCGGATTCCCGCTAAAGGCGGCCTCTCCGACTACCTTTCTTCCAATATTTAAGGAACCATTAATATCTGCTCCATAGAAATAACCCGACGAGCTTCTGAATAGTCCTCTTTTAATTCTCTTGCCTAAATAGCTTTTTTGCTTTTGAATAGACTCTAAGTCCAAGAAACTACATTTAGAGGTATAGCTTTCATTAGTTGTTTTGACCTCTATTCCTACTAAATTTGCTTTATAGGTAAGTTGTTCGATCAACCTTGAATGAGGAATATTTACGAATGACTGGTTATTTCTATCTCCAATATTAATGTTTTGTTGACCGCCTTGATTATGACCAATAACTAAAAGGTTAATTTGATGAGCTAGTAATTTATCAATAATATATTTACTAGCGGTGTGGAGGTAATAATCCACCTGGCAATTACGCTTTAAAGTTAAACCTTGTATTCTTTTACTGGTCTTCTGTAGACTGGGTAATTCCGATTTGAGTTTAGCTAGTGTCTTGTTGTACTTTTGATGGCAGGATTTTCAGGCTTTTCCACATACTAAAGTTGGCTGAAATTCGGGAATATTAGAGGTAACAGCAGCTAGGTTATTTAAGCCTAAATCGATAAAAGCATATCTTTCTCCCTCTTGACTTGATGAGGATGGTTGTTCATAGACAATCTCTAAACAATAAGCACCCAATTTAGGAATAATCCTGACCTCTAAGACTTCCTTTAAATTAGTTTTAAATTCTCAATTAGTCCCTGATAGCTTGATTAAACCTTGCTTCAACGCTTTTTGAGAAATGGCTTGATAGTTATAAGTTAAAACGTTTCTACCTTTTTCCTTGTCTTTGTATCTTGGCAACTTAGGCTCTCCTGTAAATTTATCTGGCGATTTTTTGGATTGTTCTTTCGCTTTTTGGTAAGATTTAAAGGTTTTTTCTACTTGCTTTAATACTAACTGACTTACTTTGGCGGGTAAGGCTTGATAATCTGGACTCATTTTTAAGGCATGATGTAACTCA
>NZ_JASJFE010000955.1:0-9335 GCF_030067735.1 Microcystis sp. M53598_WE2
AATCCCAACTTGGTAGATTTACAAAAATTAACTTAAAACTTACATCTGATAACTGATAACTGATAACTGATCACTGATTTACTCTCCCGCATGATAGGAACTGCGGACTAGGGGGCCAGATCTAACCTGAGAAAACCCCATTTTTTGGGCAATTTCTCCCAACTCGCTAAATTCTGCGGGAGTCCAATATTTCTGTACGAGCAAATGTTCCAGAGAAGGACGCATATATTGACCAATAGTAACTCGATCGCAGTTGATCGCGCGTAAATCTGCCAAAGTCTCGATAATTTCCTCTTTTGTCTCACCGTGACCGACCATTAAGCCAGATTTCGTCGGAATTGACCGATCGATTTCCTTAACATAACGCAAAACCGCCAAAGAGCGATCGTATTTAGCCCCGCGTCTAACCGGTCCTTGCAAACGGCGCACCGTCTCGATATTGTGATTGTAACAGGCAGGTTTTGCCCCTACCACCGTCGCCACCCGTTCCTGTTGACTTCCCTTACCTCCAGCAAAATCCGGGGTTAACACCTCAATTAAAGTGTGGGGATTGAGTTCGCGAATGGCTGTCATCGTCCGTACAAACCAACCGGCCCCGCCGTCTTCAATATCATCTCTGGCTACAGAAGTCAAGACAACGTAACTTAAATTTAACAATTGCACCGCTTCTGCCACTTTTTGCGGTTCCTCCACATCGAGAGGCATGGGTGCGTGACCCTTATCCACTTGACAAAAAGCACAGGACCGGGTACAGGTGGGACCCATCAACAAAAAAGTCGCCGTACCTTGGGCATAACATTCGCCGCGATTGGGACAGCGACCCTCCTCGCAGATAGTATGAATGTTCCTTTGTTTGATAATGCGCTGAACCGTGGAAATTTCGCTAGATTTGCCGAGCGAACGCCGTAACCAAGGGGGTAAAGAGGTAATTTCCTCGCGCCACTGTGGGGAAATATTGGACATGAGAAGTTAAGTAAGGTGTTGGGGATTTCAGTTATCAGTAATCAGTTATCAGTTATCAGTGAGGGGTTGGGGTTGGGGAGAGGGGAGAAGGGAGAGAGACGACCGACTCCCCAAAACGAAAACTTCCTATCTCACCATTAAGATAACTGCTATAAGCTGAGAAAGCGGGTAAAGATCATTGTTAATCAAAAAGGAAACTTAGGCAATGGGACGATGGCAACGGAGAAAAATTTTCAATCTGGTCATTCAAGGATTGGCGGGTTGCCTCTTGGTTAGTATATTTGTTCTTAATTCCCTGCCATCCCTAGGCCAAAATTTTCTAGTTCCATTTGCATCTCCCACGGGGACAAGGATTTTTGTAGCCGGGGATATAGAATATGCTTCCGTGCATCTAGATGGATTTGCCTTATTTCAGATTGCCTCCCAAGATTTTACCGCTTCTGAGGCCCGGGAACTCTCCCCGGTAGAAAGACGGGCTAGCCGCATTGAAAGGGGCTTAAATAATATTATCAATCGGGGTTTCGATCCGACAACCCTGCAAGTAAGTACGGCGACTCTCAATAATTTAACCGTGATTGTGGCCAAGGATAACCAGAATTTACCGCAACAGGTAATTCTGACAGTGACAGAAGTTGATGCCCTGATCGATTCTTCTTCTGTTGGCGATTTAGCGGACAGATGGGTTAAAATCATCCAAACAGCTTTGATCCAAGCTTGGCAAGAACGTCAGCCCGCCCCTCGTCGGCAACAGGTAATGACTGCCACTATAATTATTTTGGGGCTAACTTTCTTAAGCTGGGTATCAATTTGGTGGCAGAAACACCTAAGAAATCGCTTCAATCTCCTCAAAAAACAGGCTAAAAGTCAATCCGATCGAAATTTACCTATAAATTCCCCTCCCAGAAAAGATCGCTCCCAAGAACCGATTTTAGCCTCTCTAGAAGATTCCTCTAATTTCCGTCAACAGGCTGATATTCAGCGACAACTGACGCTAAATATTCTCTGGAAAAGACTGGCTCTTATTGGACTGATACTGCTTTGGTTTGGCGGAATAGCGGCGATTTTGTATGTATTTCCTGAAACTAGGCTAGAAGGACGCGGAATAATTCGTATTCCTTTACGGATTTTTATTATCTGGTTGCTGCTGACATCAGTGAGCAATATGATTAATCTCTACGTTAATTCTCGGCTACGGGAGTGGGTAGAGGAAGGAGCGGTTTTTTCCGAAAATTTGGAAAGGAGGATTCTGCGCGCTCCCACTTTATTAGAAGTTTGGCGACAAATTATCACATTTATCGCTATTTTTCTGGGAATTTTGGTTTTTTTGAGTTGGATGGGCCTTTCTTTCGCCTTTTTACTCACGGGAGCCGGTTTAGTGGGAGCATTGCTCACCTTTGCCTTTCAGGATCTTTTAAAAGATTGGATTAACGGTTTTCTAATTATCTTTGAAGACCAATACACTGTCGGTGATATGATCCAGTTTCAGGAGTTTATCGGTTTGGTGGAAAATATGAGTTTGCGAGCGACTCAATTGCGGGCTGCCGATGGACGTTTAATCACTATTGCCCATAACCAAATTATTACCGCACACAACCTCAGTAAAGATTGGGCGCGGGTCGATTTTACCATCGAAGTCGCCTATGACACCGAGCCAGATCTGGCGATCGCTTTAATGGCAGCCATCGCTGAAAATATGGCTGTAGATCCACAATGGCAAAAAGATATCATCGATCCCGTGCAGGTTGCTGGTGTTAGTCGGGTTTCTCACACGGGGATGGAAATTATGCTCAGAATTGTCGTCAAAAGATTACGACAATGGGACATAGAAAGAGAGTATCGTCGTCGTCTAAAAATTGCTTTTGAGGAGAAGGGAATTCACATCGGTATCCCCCAACAAAGTTTCCTCATAGCAAAAGATAGAGAGGAATTCAAGGGACAGTTTTAAAGGGGAACATTTTCTATCGGTGGAGATATAGGCCGTTGAAAGCAGATTTTCCATCACTACACTTGAATGATATCAAAGCTTCCTTGGTTTTGAATCCGATAAAACAGGAAATCCGCATCGAGGGTGAGAATTTGCCGATACCCAGTCTTTTCAGCTACTAAAACTAGGGTTGCATCTGCCAAGTCCATCGGTCGATCGCGGTATTGCTCCATTAAAGCCAACAGGCGACTGAAATCACTTTCCTGAATATTGTAAACCACCAAAAGTTTATCTAAAAGAAGTTGTCCCAGTTGTTTTTGCATTTGCCAACCACCCCGATGCAGCGCAAGGTACATGGCTTCGGTCAGACATGACCAAGTTGTGACGAGAGGCTTTGCTAAACGCATTACTGTATTTTTGTAAGCATTGTGTTGTGGTTGAGTACGATCAACCAAACAAAGCAGCACTCCTGCATCACACAGGATCATAGCTCTAGTCCTTGTTGCCGATATTTTTCGAGCAGCAGTTGCTGGTAGTCGTTTATTGGTTCAGGTGAATTGACAGTTAAGCCATCTACGGCTTCAAACCATTGTAACCATCTTTCTATCAGTTTTCCATCAGGCTGAGTTTCAACGGTTTTGACTCGATATTTATGATCGAGAAGATCAATAAAGTCGCTTACTTCCTGAACAAGGACTTCAGGGAGTTGATGTAGCTTAGAAATTGCAGTTTCTCGAATTGTCACAATCATCACCTCTACCAAAATCTCTGGTTCGACCAACGCAAGATTATTATAACCCAGAGATCGGGGCTGCCCAGTTTGACCAAAATTGCGAGGACTAAGCTAGGTAGGTTGGAACTAGGTTAGGATAGCTAACCTAACCTAGAAAATTTTTAGGAAGCTAAGGCTACCTCGACTATTTGTTGTAGTTCCCCATTTTGATAGAGTTCGATCATAATGTCGGAACCACCAATAAACTGACCGTTGATATAGACTTGGGGAATAGTCGGCCAATTGGAATACTCCTTAACTCCTTGTCTTAACTCCTGATCTTGGAGAATATCGACAGTTTCGTAGGAAACCCCCAGAATATTGAGAATTTGTATGACGTTATTCGAGAAACCACACTGAGGCATTAATTTATTGCCCTTCATGAACACAAGAACTTTGTTATTCTGGATTAATTGATCGATTCTGGCCTTAGTTTCGGGTGTCATAGGTCTAGTAGCTAGAATTTGAGCAAGAATAGCCAATCCTGAGACGTGGCATATCCTATTAGTTTAGCACAAGCCGTTGGGATAGCCTTAAAAAGGAAGGTCTTCGTCCTCCTCCAAACTATCTAAAATTTCGTTAACATCAGGTCTCCCGCGCACGATAGTCATATTTTCCAGAGACTTATTAACTTTAGTTTCTGCGGCCGAATTTTCCGGCAGTGAATAACCCATATTGACCACTTCACCATCAAAAGATTTCGCTAACTTTTGAGCGGCCGCCAAAATTTCACTAACATCTACATCTTGATCTAATGTCTCTAAAGATGAATCAAAATTTAAGATTTTTTGGGGCAGTTCTGTGCTAAGAGTTGTTGGGGTTCCCGATGCTGTGATCTTTGCTTCTTTTTTCTCGATAATTGCTTCTTTGACCGGGAGAATATCCACTGCGGTCATAACTTTATTTTCGGGAGTTATTGGTGGGGTTGGTGCGGTTTCCGGTGGTGGTTGTATCCTGGCTGCCGGGGATGGGGAAACTTCCGCAGCCATGGCAGCAGTGGCGGAACCTACCTGTAAATGAACTTTAATCCGGCGCCGAAAAACTGCCTCGAAAGCTGACTCAATATTAGTCAATCGTAGCCGGGCCATTTTTAATAATTGTTCCGAAGATATACTTAAATAAGCGCTCGATTCTTCCATATTAAAAAGACTGCCGTGCTGACGCAAGAGAGTGCGAGTAGTGGGGGGTTCCATTACTTCTAAAACCTGCTGCCAAATTTGTTCATGATTGTCATCACTGGCAACAGTTTTAACCTCAGTTTTCGGCACTTCGACCCTAGTTGTCGGGGTGATAACCGCCGGTTTGATCGGTTCATTCACCGGCGCCGGTGCTGTGATCACTTCCGGGGGCCTCTCGGCGCTGGTTTGGGGACGGGAAGGCGCTACCGTGGCAACTAGCGGAATCACCTGTGCTTGTGGTAAAAGTCCCAATAGAGTGACTTCTAACCAGAGACGGGGTTGAGTGGTGTTTTTTAGTTGTGTTTCGCTGTCTTTAAGAAGTTGTTGACCGCGGAGAATTTCCTCTAAAGACCAAGTACGCGCTTCCGTACACAGTTCCTGCCAAGTGGGAGCGGTGACAGCGACCATTTCTGGACGATTAGGGGCGGTTTTGGCTAAAAGTAGGTTTAAATAGAACCCTGCTAGATTTTGCAAGACGATTAAAGGTTCCTTACCGCGATTCATCAGATGGCGACATTGTTCGATAACTTGATCGGGAATATTGCCATGAATGACTTTAAGTAGGGTTAAGAGGTCTCTTTCGGGGACTGCACCGACCAAATCCCAGACTCGCTCGGCCGTAATCGTTCCTGCGAGTAAACTTAATTGATCGAGGAGACTTTCCGCATCCCGTAAACCACCGTTAGCGATCTGAGCCACCAAGGTTAATGCTTCTAGGTTAATATCGATCGCTTCTATTTGGGCGATTTTTTGCAGGTGTGCCACCATCGCATCGAGAGCAATACGGCGATAATCAAAGCGTTGACAACGGGAGATGATGGTAGGCAAGACACGCTGAGGATCGGTGGTAGCAAGCACAAAAATCACTCGATCCGGCGGTTCTTCCAGAGTTTTCAGCAAAGCATTAAAGGCCGCCGTACTGAGCATATGGCAGTTATGAACTAATAACCCATTGGCAACAAAATTATGATTGTCCTCCACTTCTAGGTCATAGACGCTTTCTGTGTCACCTTCTTGAATCCCTATCACTTCCTCGAAATTTGTCAGCCATTGAGGGGATTTTATGATACTAGGCGTGTATTGCACCGCAGCCACATTGACAGGGGATAAGATCTGATCGCCGATTTTGAGATTTTTTGCTTGTATCCATGCTTTTTCTGTTCTAATCAAATGATTACCAGTGCAATTAATCGTCCGATTTCTGGTTTGAATGGTTAAAGTTGCTTTTACGCCTCGGTTTAGCCATCGCAGGACTTTTTTATATTCCCACTCTCCGCTGCTCTCGTTGTAACTGAGAACTCGTTTTCCGAGAATCTCAGGATGATTAATGGGGATTAATCCCGTTTCGGTGAAAACAAGGCTATCCCCAGTCAGGCACTCATCGATGACATAGACTTTATAACGACATTGGACGGGGGCAAATTGCGATCGCTCGATAATTTCCCGAATGTTATCCACACCGGTATTACTAGCGGCATCAATTTCGATCACGTCTAAAGCGGAACCATTGGCGATCGCTTGACAGACGGAACACTTACCGCAGGGAATCGGTGTCGGATGGTCACTAGACAGACAGTTGAGGGATTTGGCTAAAATTCGCGCCGAGGAGGTTTTCCCCGTGCCTCTGGGTCCAGTAAATAGGTATGCAGGGGCGATTCGCTCACTGATTAAGGCATTACTCAAGGTCGTGGCGATCGCTGATTGTCCCACCAAATCGGCAAAGGTTTGGGGACGATACTTATGATGTAGAGGTTCGTAGGTCATGACTGGCTGAAAACTTTTTCCCCACCCTAGAGACTACTATTATCCTATCCCGATTCTTTTTCAACACGAGAACAAGTGTATGCCTTTTTAAGCTGTTAAGTATTGAAATTGCTTGTTGAGATCAGGCAACAGGCAAGAGGCAACATAAAACCCCACACCCCACACCCCACACCCCACACCCTACACCCCACACCCCACACCCCACACCCATCAGCAAATTTTATCTAGACAGGTTTAATGCGCGATTTGCATCACGAAAATGGCAATTTAGCTAAGGCTTGTAATAAATTGTATTAATAACTACAATTTGGCCGAGAAAATCTGCCGACTATCTTAAGTATGCCTAAAGACAGCGCCACTAATCAGACCAACTGCTTATGACTGAATCTACAAAAACCCAATGTCCTTACTGTGGAGTAGGTTGTGGTTTGACAGTCACCTCCCCCGCGTCGGCCGGACAAGCATGGAAAGTCTTCGGGGACAAGTCCCACCCCTCCAGTCAAGGTATGGTCTGTGTTAAAGGGGCCACCGTAGCGGAATCGATCGATAAAAATCGCCTCAAAACCCCGATGATCCGCGATTCTCTCCAAGATCAATTTCGTCTTTGTACTTGGGAAGAGGCCCTCGATCGCATCGTTAACCAGATGCAAACTCTAATCGCTCAGGGGGAAAAGGAAAGTATCTGTCTATACGGTTCGGGACAATTTCACACCGAAGATTACTACATCGCCCAAAAACTGGTCAAGGGCTGTCTGGGAGTCAATAACTTTGATGCTAATTCCCGTCTCTGTATGTCTTCGGCCGTGGCCGCTTATCTGGACAGTTTCGGGTCTGACGGTCCCCCCTGCTGTTACGATGACTTGGAATTAACCGATTGTGCCTTTTTGGTGGGGACAAATACGGCCGAATGTCACCCCATCATCTTTAACCGTCTGCACAAGTATCTCAAAGGCAACCAAGAAGCGAAATTAATCGTCGTTGATCCCCGCAGCACCAAGACTGCCGAGGCCGCTAATCTCCACCTAGCCATTAACCCCGGGACTGATATTGACCTATTTAACGGTATTGCTCACCTGTTACTGGGTTGGGGTGCGATCGATACCCATTTTATCGATAAATGCACCCGGGATTTCGGCAAATACGCCGAAATTATCCGCCATTATCCCCCCGAAATAGTCGCCCCTAAATGCGGTATCCCCATTGAGGATTTAGAACAGGCTGCCCGCTACTGGGCCGAATCGAAAAGAGTCCTTTCCCTCTGGTCGATGGGTATCAATCAATCCAGCGAAGGCACGGCCAAAGCCCGCACTTTAATCAATTTACACCTAATGACGGCTAATATCGGTAAACCGGGGGCCGGTCCTTTTTCCCTAACCGGACAACCCAACGCCATGGGAGGAAGGGAAGCCGGCGGCCTCTGCCATCTTCTGCCCGGTTATCGTTCCGTCAAAAATCCCCAACACCGGGCCGAAGTGGAACAAGCTTGGGGTTTACCCGCCGGTCGGATTTCTCCCGTCCCCGGTCGCGATGCTTGGAGTATGATTACCGGTTTGGAGACGGGAGATGTCAAACTTCTCTGGATTGCCGCCACTAATCCGGCTGTTAGTATGCCTGATCTAGAACGCACCAAGGCCGCCCTGTTAAAATCACCTTTTACTGTCTATCAGGATGCCTACTATCCCACGGAAACCAGCGCCTACGCCCATTTATTACTGCCAGCGGCCCAATGGGGCGAAAAAACGGGAACAATGACCAATTCTGAGCGCGTGGTGACGTTAAATAAAGCTTTTCGCTCTCCCGTCGGTCAAGCTCAGGCCGATTGGCAAATTTTCGCGGAAGTTGGTCGCCGTTTGGGGTTTCAGGCACAATTTAATTTTCAGGATTCCGCCGAGGTACATTCCGAGTTTATTGGCTTGACATATAAACGTCCTTGTGATATGACGGCGATTAATTATGATCGCCTGGCCGAGACTCCCCGACCGTGGCCCGATTCCATCGATGAAATTTCCGCCCCTAAAACCGCTAATTCTGGGGAATTACTGGGTAATTTAGTTAAAGATGAAGATAAAAGCCAAAAAACAGCCGCAAAACGCCTTTATACCGATGGTAAATTTAATACTGCCGATGGTCGTGCTGTTTTCGCCGCCTACCACAGTAAAGGTTTAGCGGAACCCCCCGACGATGATTATCCCCTAGTTTTGACCGTGGGGCGTTTGTACGGTCACTGGCACACCCAAACCCGCACCGGCCGCATCGAGAAAATTGTCAAAATGCACCCCGCACCTTTTCTGGAAATTCATCCCCAAGATGCGGCAAAATTGCACATAGAAGCTGGGGAATGGGTGGAGGTGCGTTCTCGTCGCGGTTTTGCCCGTTTTCCCGCTTTAATTACCAAAGCAATTGCTCCTAATTGTGTCTTTGTGCCGATGCACTGGGGGGCTTTATGGGCAGAAAATGCTGAGGCTAATAGTCTCACCCATCCGGCCGCTTGTCCGATTTCCCTGCAACCGGAATTAAAAGCTTGTGCCGTCAAATTAATCCCGATCAAGTCTTTAGTTAGGGTTAGCTGAATAAATCTTAAAACCTTGTTGGGTAAGACTTTTAGACCTTTTGTCAATCAAAAAGTACCGGATATGGGAGTGATCGGGGGAAATTTAGGCACTTTTTCCCTGAAAATTAGGTAATTGGCCACCTCAAAACTGGTAAAACCCCACACCCCACACCCCACACCCCA
>NZ_JASJFE010000422.1:0-3771 GCF_030067735.1 Microcystis sp. M53598_WE2
CGATTAATCAGTGCTATTAAAGAGGAAAATCCTGTTATAAAAGGTTGGAAAACTCTCCTAGAATTTCAACAGTTAAAACCAGAAAATAATCCCCTCGATGCGATATTTTTGACTGGGATTAATTCCGCATTAAAAGAAGATTATGCCGCCGCTTTAGATAAACTGATCAGCCTGGTGGGAGAAAGTAGAAAATATCGTCAGGATGGGGCAAGAAAAGCCATGTTAGCCATATTTCAGATTTTGGGAGTTAGTCATCCCCTCACCCAAGAATACCAAGCAAAGTTAACATTTCTGCTCTACTAGGTAGGGTTTGCGGCAAAAAGTTTTTTGGTGGGGTTAGGAGTCGGTCAAAACTAAAGCAATTCCCCGGAAATTTCAACAAATCTATTCCTCGAATTTCTGTTGACAACTGCCAGGGAATTGCTAGGGGCAAGATGCAGTTTATTTGTGGCGAATCATTTCATACAGGGCAACGTATTCTTCCCCGGGGCGATTCCAAGAGTAATCGCATTCCATGCCTTGAATCGCTAATTTTTTGAATTCTTCCGGTTGAGTGTACCACAATTCTAATGCCCGGGACATGGCTGATTCGAGGGCATTATTATCGGGATCAAAAAAGACAAAACCATTGCGTTCTTCGGGTTGGTGATAGGTATCATAATCGCGATCAAAAACCGTATTAACTAAACCACCAACTCCCCGGACGATGGGAACGGTTCCGTATTTTAAGCTGATTACTTGTGTCAGGCCGCAGGGTTCAAAATTACTGGGAACCACAATCATATCAGCCCCCGCATAAATGAGGTGAGATAATTCCTCATTAAAGCCCAATTCAATATGAACATCAGGGTTATTATTTAGGTGATTTTTCTCATGCCAGAACCAGTTATTAATTAACGATTCGGTGGCGGAACCTAAGAGGACAAATTGCGCCCCGCGAGCTAAGGCATAATACATGGCATGGTGAACTAAATGTACGCCTTTTTGGTCATCTAAACGACCGACATAACAAATTAAGGGTTTTTCTGCTTCATCTCTTAACCAGAGTCTTTCTCGCAGTGCCTTCTTATTGCGGGCCTTCTCGGAGAAGCTATCAACACCGTAGGGTGCAGCAATAAATTTATCCACCTCTGGGTTCCAGATATTGTAATCTAAACCGTTGAGAATGCCAGTAAATTTGTGTTGATGCTGGTGAATTGTATGACCTAAACCGTAACTAACATCGGTGTGGTGTGCTTCCCAAGCATGGTGGGGTGAGACGGTGTTGAAATAGTTGGAAAAGACGATACCACCTTTCATAAAATTAATCACAAAAGGATTGAAGTTATCGCGCATTCGGGCATAGCTAAAGTAGTAAGTATCGTTATTTAATCCTGTTGCCCAGAGAATTTCTGCACCAGCAAATCCTTGATGTTTAAAGTTATGGATGGTGTAGAGAACGCGCTGATTGCCCATACCATGATATTTATAAATTTCAAAAAGTAAGGGCGGAATTAAACCGGTTTGCCAGTCGTGACAATGAATTATATCGGGACGTTTATTACTTCTGAGCAAAAATTCTAAAGCGGCTTTGCAGAAGAAGGCAAAACGCATATTATCGTCTTTACAACCGTAGTAAGTACCGCGATTAAAGAAATTATCCCCCGAATTGGGTTGAATAAAGAAACACAAGCGCCCGTGTACCCAACCACAAAAAACATTACAGTGAATTGCCCCACCGTACCAAGGCACCCACAGGTCGCGATAAGCCTCGTGTAAGCCCCAAATTTGGTCGTAGCGCATACAATCATACATGGGTAGGATTAGCTCCACGCAATGACCGCGAATTTCTAATTCTCGACTCAATCCATATACCACATCCCCCAATCCCCCAGCTTTAATCACTGGAGCGCACTCAGAGGCAACCTGAACTATATACATATATCAATAACTCCGTCGATTAATCTACAGGTCAGCTAGAAGCAATTTTTACAAAAGTATACAGTCTTCTGTGATTAATTGACTCGATCGATCGAATTAGTTGGGGTGTTGGGGTGTTGGGGTGTTGGGGTGTTGGGGTAGTGGGGAATTTAGCTGAAATTTCCCTATCTCCCCAAATCCCCAAATCCCTATCTCCTGTCTCCTAAAGATTAACAGCGTTTTAACTGTCCTAGGAGCAAAATCACCTCATCGATGCCGTTTCTGAGGGTGGTGGCGGGTTGATCGCTGTTATTGACGGTTATGCTAAAGATTAGGGGTTGATTGTCGGCGGTTGCTAGATAACCCGCGAGGGCGATAACTCCGGTTAAAGTCCCGGTTTTTGCCTGTAATCGTCCTTCTAGGGGAGTCTGGCGGAATCTATTGGTTAAAGTGCCATCAACGCCGCCAATGGCTAAAGAACGCCGATAATCAGGATTTTCTGCCATTAGTTGTAAAATTTGACCTAAAGTCTTGGGTTTAATTAGGTTTTGTCGTGATAGCCCCGAACCGTCGCCGATTTTATAACTATCGCTGTCAATTCCCAGTTTTGTTAAAGTTTCTTGCAATCCCGAGACACCGCCGAGCATTTGTAGTAGGGTTTCGGCTAGTAAATTATCGCTATTTTTATTGACTTTTTCCACCAAATATGCTAGGGGTTCTGATTCTAAATTGGTGATCTCATGGCCGAGAATCTGTGAACTAATTTCTGCGTTTTTAACGGTAATTCCCGCTTTTTCAAGGATATTACGCCAGCGAGCTAGGAAATATTCCGAGGGTTGGGGAATAGCTAAATTAAAATCATCTTGACTATCAATAGCCAGAGAACCAGTGATAATCAGGCGATTATTGGCTAAATTGCCCTTAATTGCCAGAGTATTCGGGCTTCCTTGCGCTGCGGTGCTGGTTTGATTCTCAATTAGCCATTGTTTAGCGGCAATGGGATCAGACCATTGTAAATCTAAGCTTTGCCCCAATTGTCGCGGTAAAAGCTTTAAAGTGACGGAATTTTCGTTTAAAACCAAGCTAGAAGCGGGTACAGCATAGTCAAAAAAGACATCTTCCCATTCCCAGGTTTTTTGACTATCGGAGACGAGAAAAGGACTAGCAACGACAAGTAAGCGATAAATTGAGTTAATTCCCTGTGCTTTTAACTTTTCTGCTAATTTTTCTAACTTTTCTGTGGTTATGGTTGCATCTCCCCTCCCGACTAAGGTTAAAGTCTCTAAATCGGGGGGGTTGCCTTGGGCTAAAATGGGGGTTTTCAGACGATAATCGCGGTTAAATTTGCTGAAAGCGGCAGCAGTGGTTAATAATTTCGCAGTAGAAGCGGGAGTAAAAAAGTTATTTTCGTGGAGACTATAGAGATTTTCCTGAGAATTAAGGGATTTTACTAAAATTCCCCAATAAGCGCCTTGATAATCGGGTCGGGCCAAAATGCGATCGATCCTGGTGGCTAAGTCTGCTGGACAGATAAACTCGGAAGGGGGGGAATTGTCTTGACTGATGGGGGTTGCGAGGGTGACGGGATGGTTTACCCAGAGAAATAGGGAACAAGTCCCCAAGAGAAAAGATAATTTCGAGCGGCGTGTTAGCATAGGATTAAGTCTTGGCAGTAGGTAGGCGTTAAAAATTATCAGATGCCCCCCTTATTAAGGGGGGACTAAGGGGGGATCGGCACCCCCCTTATCAAGGGGGGCAGGGGGAATCAAACGACCCATTGAGTAAAAACAAAAATCAGGTCTTGACTTGCGCTAGAATCAACACTTCAGTAGGTAGGCGTTAAAAATTATCAGATGCCCCCCTTATTATAAA
>NZ_JASJFE010000696.1:0-1876 GCF_030067735.1 Microcystis sp. M53598_WE2
AAGGCTTGCAAGTTTCTACTCAAATTGTATAATAATTTTAAGGAAGCTGATTTAAAGGGATGATGAGGAGACAAGGCCTCTAATTCATCAATCGCTCTGGTTCTAGTTCCTCCTCTGCCTAATAATCTTAACCAAAGGGTTTCAGGGGTTTCAGGTAATTGATGCAGGACAATAATGGCTGTGGTTAATGCTGGAGCTAAAAAGTAAATTCCTTCTCCCCAATCTGGATGATTGAGAGCGGAAAAAGCAGTTATAATTCTTTGACTGGCAGTAGGAGTTAGTATCCATAGTCTAGGGATATTTTCTGCTAATAAGGGTTGTTGATGACGGTGAGCTTCTCTTTGTAATTGTTCCCGCACAGTCAACAGTTTAGATAAACAAGCGAGAATTCCCTCAATCGTGACCGGATTGCGATAGGGTTCCAATAAACAAGGGGTTTGAGCTAATCGGCCCAATAAACCTAATTCGGGCGGTATTTTGGGGGAAGTCGGTCGAAAATACACATCGATTTCTTGAGTTTTTGCCGTCACATCAAAGCTGGTTTTCACGTCACCGGAAGAAGAGAGAAAGGTTTCGAGGTAATTTTTCACTAAATTTATCCCAAAGAAAGCGAGTCAAGACCTAAGTTATTAAATCAATGATGATGGTTATTTTATCATCTTCAAAGCCTATTTATTAGTTCAGCCAATTAATTAAGTCAGCTTGACTCTCAAAGTCTAGTAATGCTTCTCCTAAGTCTTCTAATTTTTCTACTGAGAGTTTTTGGATAGTTTCGGTGATATGCGGGGGCAATTCACCAAAACGTCGCTTTAGTTGACGTAGCACTAACTTGGATGCTTCTTTTTGAAGTCCGATAGCTTCTCCTTGTTGAATAGCTTTTTCTCTATCTTGTTCATATAAAGGGGCTAAACGCATAATAAATTTCCTCTCCTCCTGGGTTCTTTTGGGTAAGGCTTGCAAGTTCCTACTCAAATTGTATAATAATTTTAAGGAAGCTGATTTAAAGGGATGATGAGGAGACAAGGCCTCTAATTCATCAATCGCTCTGCTTCTGGTTCCTCCTCTGCCTAATAATCTTAACCAAAGGGTTTCAGGGGTTTCAGGTAATTGATGTAGGACAATAAGGGATGTGGTTAATGCTGGAGGTAAAAAATAAATTCCTTCTCCCCAATCTGGGTTATTGAGAGCGGAAAAAGCAGTTATAATTCTTTGACTGGCCGTAGGAGTTAGTATCCATAGTCTAGGAATATTTTCTGCTAATAAGGGTTGTTGATGACGGTGAGCTTCTCTTTGTAATTGTTCCCGCACAGTCAACAGTTTAGATAAACAGGCAATAATGCCATCAATCGTGACCGGATTGCGATAGGGTTCCAATAGACAAGGGGTTTGAGCTAATTTGCCCAATAGGCCTAATTCGGGCGGTATTTTGGGGGAAGTCGGTCGAAAATACACATCGATTTCTTGAGTTTCTGCCGTCACATCAAGGCTAGTTTTCACGTCACCGGAAGAAGCAAGAAAAGTTTCGAGGTAATCTTTACTAAATTTGTCCCAAAGAAAGCGAGTCAAGGCTTAGGTGATTAAATCAATGATGAGGGTTATTTTATCATCTTCAAAGCCTGATTAGAAAAATTGGCAGCATTGCAGCTTTAGTTACAGATTTTTCCTAGTTTTTGCGCTAGAACTGAAAGGTTAATCAGCAAAAAACGCGCTCGACGAATGAAACCGCAAATCATCGTCTGTGGATTAGGTCGCACGGGTTATAAAATCTTTTGTTTACTCAAACAACAATCTGCGGCAGTAGTGGCGATTAGCGATCGCCAAATGATCTGTGAATACCAGTCTGATATTATCATCGGCGATCCCTGCTCTCCTAAAA
>NZ_JASJFE010001046.1:0-2509 GCF_030067735.1 Microcystis sp. M53598_WE2
AAACAACTAAACAACGATTAATGGATAGTTGGAATGAAGCTTATAGTGATGGATTGGACGAATCAGAAACTTTGATGTTAGAGGGAATACGCCATCATCAATGCCAATTATCTGAGTAAATATGACGATTTTTCAAGGTGATATTTATTGGATTGATTTAGGAGAACCACAAGGTTCTGAACCTGCTTATCTTCGTCCTTGTGTTGTGGTGCAAAATGATGCTCTGAATCAGTCACAAATTGGGACGGTTATTGTGTGTCCATTAACAACCAATTTGAGACGAGCAAAAGCTATTGGTAATGTTTTATTGAATGAGGGTGAAGGGAATTTACCTGAATCCAGTGTTGTTAATGTTTCACAGGTTTTCACGGTTGATAAACGTCTTTTAACGGATTCTATCGGAAGACTTTCTCAGGAAAAAATCAAATTAATTATTCAGGGAATTAAGTTGGTTATTGAACCTCAAGAACTCGAATAATAGGGGGTTATAAAAGGATTTAAAGAATCCATTTACCCTTAGACTTAGCTAGTGGTGAACAGACTCCCGTGGCTCTGACTGCTCCCGCTATCAATGGTTAAGTTCTAATCAAATAATTACGACAAAAAAGGTTGGGGTGAGCTAATGTTCGCCCCAACCTTTTTTTATTGAAATTCTCGACAAATCACCTGACCAATAACCACTTCTCGCTCCAAGCACCGTTGACATTGAAGCCACTGCCCGTAGGGGTGAAAGTAAGAGAACCGTAGTCGAAGTTATTGCAGATGGTTCCGAAAATAGTGGCATGGACTCGCTCAGGTGGACAGATATCTGCGGCCCCGTAGCCGTTCTTTCCGCGAGTCCCCAGGTGGGAATAGGTGTTGCCATCCCAATCCCCGTTACCGAACCAGGTTGTGTTGGCTGGACCTTCTTTCAGCATACAGCGCAGACCTTTGCCTCTGCGCCCACCTGTCAAATCAGTTACCTGATATTGATTGAAATGGCTACCGCAGGTTTTGGGACGGGGTAGGGGGTTGTAGTTAACGGAGGAAGCCAAACGCCACTCCTCATTCCAGGCACCAGTCACCCGAATCACTCCTGGTCTGACCGTTCGGATCTCGAGATTACCCGGATAGTTGAAGTTAGCATCCTCCCCGTTACCGTGAATGTCGGACGCGAACCCGACCAACATTCTGCCTCGGTCAATCGCCTGTCCCAGATGGCGGTAGGTAGCCCCTTCCCAGGTTCCTTCCCCGTACCAGGACAGACGGGGAATGCTTGAGCCTTGCTGTCCTTTACTGAATTTGACACAACGAATCCCAGTTCCCCGTCGGTTATCTAGCGAACGAACTATATATGTTTCTAAGTGGGGACCACAATTGAAGCTAGTAGCAGTAGTCAGACGGATCGGCTCTATTTGAATTTGAGCCAGCGCGGGTAAGGTTGTCACTAACAGGGACATACCGCCTAATACCATAGTCTTGACAGAACGTAGATTCATAATTTTTTCCTGAAATTGGGAAGCCGTGTTTACTTGCTAATTTCAGAATATTCGGAGTCTCAGGGTGATGTCAGTCCCAAAATAAGTGGAAATTGACGATTTCAATCGTTTCTACTTTCAGTAATAAAGTGGAGGAACGTGGAAATTTGCTGCCATTTATCTCCTCTTCTCCCGCTTTTTCTCGTATGGTCGATATGTACTGAAAGTTTAATTGTCCCTCAATCTTTCTAATAGTTGGGCGCAAGACAAACTCGCCGGAGAAAGAAGTAATCCGGTGCGTTTCGAGACGGGAATAGGGCATCCGTTTTCTGTCAGTTCGGGGTTAGGCTTCGCTGGTGCGGCGAATACCTTCGTCGAGAATGAAGAACTGAGGGTTAAGAGAAGCCAACGGCTCTCGCAGTTTTTCGATTTCGGCAGCGGGAGCGTGAACTTCTAGGCGAATAATCTTGGCGATTTTGAGAAGTTCGTCTAGCAGTTCCCCGACGTTTTGTAGGTGGGCAAGAACTGCGGAGGCATCGACGTAACCCTCGCGGCAATGAAGAATATTGCCGCTAAAGGAAAAAGCATAATGGATACAGCCCTCTTCGGTGCGGGTTCTCTCAATGAACTTGGGGCCTAGTTCCTTAAAGGCATCAATTTTTCCTTCTTGTACTTCAAAGTAGGGTACGAGAGTACAGCAAGTATCGATTTTGAACATTAGATTCTCCTTCTAGGTGGTGCGGAGGGGTATCCCGCGTTTGTGGTCTCTTCTGTCAGACGCTTCACGAATTGGAAGCAAGTTGATGAGGTTCTGACCTAATTCTATCGAGAAGCAAACTAGGTATAACTAGGGTTTGCGGCAAAAAGCTTTTCGGTGGTGGCAGGGTGTGGGGTGTGGGGTTTTATCGATTTTCAGGTGGTCAACTACCTAATTTTCAGGGAAAAAGTCCCGGAATTTTCCCCCCGATCCCCGCAATGGCTGGCACTTTTTGAGGGGAAAAAAGTCCAAAAGTCTTATCCAACAAGGTTTTTAGATTTATTCAGCAGACCCT
>NZ_JASJFE010000767.1:0-9938 GCF_030067735.1 Microcystis sp. M53598_WE2
ATAGACCATTTAATTGCTCATTATTCATTCTTAATTCTCCTGACTACTGACTACTGACTACTGACGACCGACTCCTAACCAACCAAGACAAATTTTGATTTTTACAAGAGGTCTATTATAGCCAGTTCCTTAACAATATGTTACAATAGCCGGCGAGAGGGGGGTGGCCAATATCTGGAACTTTTGGGCTAGAGATAGATTCTAGGGATCAGCAGTCACCTCCTAAAGTAAGCTTTTAATCAGATGTTGAGGTTAGTCTATGGCCAATGTTTCCGGGCGGTTTGAAAAGCAAGAATACAGCCAAAACTCAGAAAATACCGTCACGGTGGTCAGTTCAGTCATGTCCGGTTTAAAAAAAGCATCTCCCCTGCAAAAGGGCTTATTTTGGGGAATAACCCTCAGTTTTACCGCCCTAGTTTCCGCCACTGTTGGGGCTGCCGTCGCTTTAATTAGTCCCTTACCCGCACCAATTGGGGCCATCTTCCAAAAAACGACTTTTCCCACCCAAACAGACATCCTTGAGGCTCAAGCTTGGAATAGCTTAATTAACCAGCAGCTTTCTCGTCCTGTTAATATTTTAGTTATGGGCATCGATCGAGTTTTAGATGCCAAAAACGGCGACGATGTATTTAAAGGTCGCAGCGATACCATGCTCCTAGTGCGCTTCGATCCTAGCGATAAAACCGTGAGAATGTTGTCTATCCCTCGCGATAGCCGCGTCAGAATTCCTGGCCACGGTTTCACTAAAATTAACGATGCCAATGTTCACGGTGGACCAACTCTAGCGGCGGAAGTGGTCAGTAATACTTTAGGGGATGTCACCGTAGATCGCTATGTCCGGGTGACTACCGATGCCTTTAAGGAATTAGTCGATTTAGTCGGGGGCGTAGAGGTTTATGTACCCGAACGAATGTATCATAAAGATGTCACCCAAAAATTAGAAATTGATTTACAAGAGGGTTGGCAAAATCTCAACGGCGACCAAGCAGAACAATTTGCCCGTTTTCGTAACCAGCAATACGGCGATATCGGTCGCGTACAAAGACAACAAATTTTATTAAAAGCACTACAACAAAAGATTTTTAGTCCGACAATTCTCCCCAGTCTCCCGAAAGCAGTACAGGTTTTACAACAATATATCGATACGAATTTATCCGTCGAGGAAATGCTGGCTATCGCTAATTTTGGCCGGGAAATTAAACAGGATGACTTAAGAATGATCCTACTCCCCGGCCGGTTTAATAACCTCGAGGAATACGATGGTCGCAGTTATTGGATTTTGAACCGTCGCGAAATTAGAACCATTGTGGCTAATAATTTTACCGATAACTATTCGCGGGGAGAAACCTCCATTTATAGTCTGCGGATTGCCATTCAAAATGCCACCCATACCAAAGGTTTAGCCCGTCGTACTCGCAATTATCTGGCCAAACAGGGCTACACAAATGTTTATATTAGCGATGACTCCTCCCAAAAGCTAGAAACCACGGCAATTATTGCTCAAAAAGGTGATATTCAGTCCGCTAACCTCTTGAAAAATCAATTGGGAATCGGTAAAGTAGAATCATCCTCCACTGGTGCTTTAGACTCAGACCTAACTATTCGGGTGGGTGATGATGCAGCCCAGTTTTTCGACGCTCAACAGTAACAATGTTGAAAAAAATTTTCAGTCTGGTTTTAATTATTTTGCTGGCGATTCTTTGGCTACTTTTTTCGGCCCGTCCGGTGGCTTTGGCCCAAGATAAAACGATTAACTATAGTTTTGCCCAGCTGCAAGATCGGGATTTTTCCCATCAGGATTTACGCGGAGGAGTTTTCGCCGCCGCCGCGATGCGGGGAGTTAACCTAGAAGGGGCCGATTTATCCTATAGCATTCTTACCGAGGCTGTCCTCTTAAAAGCTAACTTAAAAGGGGCCGATTTGACCGCCTCTTTGGTAGATAGAGTTACCCTCGATTTTGCCGATTTAACTAATACTATTTTTACCGATGCGATCGCTACTCGCAGCCGTTTTTATGACACAATTATTACCGGGGCCGATTTCACTAACGCGGTCATTGATAACTATCAGGTCAAGTTAATGTGTGAACGGGCCGATGGGATTAATCCGGTCACGGGAGTGGCCACCAGAGATAGTTTAGGCTGTGATTAGCAATTCCGGGCAGATTCTAGCTGACTGCTCAAAAATAGCCTACCCCCTACACTCCGGCTATCTCGATCGAGACAGCCAGGATGTAGAATGAAAATACTGAGCGAGGCTAGAGAAAGGAGAGGGACTCTTGATAATCGTCATCGATAACTATGATAGTTTTACCTACAATTTAGTCCAGTATTTGGGAGAATTAGCCTCCGAGTTCCCGATCGCCGTGCCGATCGAGGTCTATCGTAATGATAAAATCGATCTGGCCACGATCGAACAAATGCGGCCGGATGGAATTGTCATTTCCCCCGGTCCAGGTCGTCCGGTCGATGCGGGCATATCTCTGGAATTAATCGCTAAATTTGGCCCCCATTTGCCGATTTTGGGGGTCTGTCTCGGTCATCAAAGTATCGGTCAGGTATTCGGGGGGGATGTGGTCTGGGCCCCAGTCTTGATGCACGGCAAAACTTCCCCAATCTATCACAACAATGAAGGGGTATTTCAAGGCTTAGAAAATCCTTTTACTGCCACCCGTTACCATAGTTTAGTGATCGAGCGCTCAACTATGCCAGATAATTTAGAGATCACGGCCTGGGTAGAAGATGGCACGGTCATGGGAGTCCGTCATCGGGATTACCCCCACATTCAAGGAGTACAATTTCATCCCGAAAGTATTTTAACCACTGCTGGCAAGGAACTTTTAAGAAACTTTCTGCGATCCCTCTAGTGTTTGCTAATCCCCAACCCCTGAAATTAACCTTCAATTGATTAATTCTGCATCTACATTTATGAAAAGGCGAGATTTTATCTTATCGGCGGGGGCAAGTTTCTTAACCGTGGCAGTAAGCTCAGTTTTAGCGGAAACTAAACCGAAGCCCACTAACCCCACTTCCCCCCAAAAACCCGATAATTCCCTCTTAGTTCAATGGTTGGGTCATAGTTGCTTTTTATTCACCGGAGGAGGGCAAAGAGTCCTAGTTAATCCTTTCCGGGCAATTGGTTGTACGGCGGGTTTTCCTTTGCCAAAAGTAGAAGCAGATATCGTTTTAATTAGTAGTCAACTGTGGGATGAAGGGGCGGCCGAGGGTTTACCCGGTAATCCGAAAATTTTGTTTGAGCCGGGGGCCTACGATCTGGGTAAATTAAAACTACAGGGTATTAGTATCGCCCACGATCGCATGGGTGGGCAACGTTTCGGTATGAATGTGGCCTGGCGTTGGACCCAAGCGGGGATTAGTATTGTCCATTTAGGGGGGGCAGCGGCCCCAATCGAATTAGAACAAAGAATTCTCCTAGGTTCGCCGGATTTAGCTTTTATTCCCGTGGGAGGTGGTCCAAAAAATTATAATCCCCAAGAAGCAAAACAGGCGATCGAAGTTTTACAACCGCGAATTGCTATACCAACTCAATACTTTACCAGTGCCGCCGATAAAAATGCCTGTGAATTGGTGTCTGTAGATGAGTTTCTCAAGTTAGTCAAGGATAAAAATATCCGTTTGATCGAGGACAATAAATTACGGATTCGTGCCGCCGATTTACCCAAAAAAGGGACGCTCATTCGCGTGTTTGACTACCGCAAGCTGTTAGAGAAATCCTAATTTTTAGGAGCCAATAACCTAGTCCTATTGATTAGCTAATTTTCCTCGATCGACGGGACTGTAGATCATCTCCTAGTTCTCTAAAAATTGCTTTAACAATCTTATTAAAAATGTTTTTTCTGAAAGAATCTCGCTCTTTTTTTAGACAGGGATGGACAATTGCGGTTTTACTAATTGCCCTGCTTGTTTCCCTGCCAATTTTATCGGTTGCCAGTAGTTTATTAACTAATTCCAGTCAAGTCTGGCAACATCTGATCGAAACTGTTCTCTGGGATTATCTAGTTAATTCTTTTTGGTTAATGTGCGGGGTGGGCAGCGGCGTTTTAATCATCGGTGTCGGCACAGCTTGGTTAACAACGATGTGTCAATTTCCCGGTTGTCAACAATTTCAATGGTTATTATTACTACCCCTTGCCGCTCCTGCCTATCTCTTGGCCTATACTTATACCAATATGATGGACTATTTTGGTCCGGTGCAGACGTTCTTAAGAAGTGTTTTCGGTTGGAATAGTGTCGAGGATTATTGGTTTCCTAGTATCCGTTCTCTTTGGGGGGGGATTCTGATGTTAATACTGGTGCTTTATCCCTACGTTTATCTGTTAGCAAGGGTCGGTTTTTTAGAGCAATCTGTCTGCACGGTGGAGGCAAGTCGCTCCTTGGGATGTAATCCTTGGCGCAGTTTTTTTACTGTCGCTTTACCCCTAGCAAGACCGGCAATTATGGCGGGATTAGCTCTAGCTTTAATGGAAACTCTGAACGATTTTGGTACGGTGCAGTATTTTGGAATTAATGCTTTTACCACGGGGATTTATAATACTTGGTTCGGTATGGGTGATCGCATAGCGGCGGGGCAGTTATCAACAGTTTTAATGGTATTTATCCTCGTTTTAGTTTTCCTTGAACAATCCTCCCGTCGTCAAGCTCGTTACTATGAAATGACCAATCGTTTCCAGTCACCGACTAAGTACGAACTAGGATTTGTTCGGATTTTTTTGGCAATTATCGCCTGTTTTTTGCCAGTATTTCTTGGGTTTATCGCCCCTGCTTTCTATCTGACCTATCTAGCCTTTAATCACGCCCAAGAAACTTTTAATAATGACTTTTTTAGTTTATCGGTAAACAGTTTTTTTCTGGCTAGTTTAAGCGCAATTATTGCGGTAGTTTTAGCTTTAATTCTCGCCTACGGGGAAAGACTTAATCCGAATAAAACTCTTAAGGGTTCTGTGCGGATTGCGGCGGCTGGTTACGCTATCCCCGGCATTGTTATCGCGGTGGGGGTTTTAATTCCTATCGGCAAATTAGATAACTTTTTCAATCAAGGATTAAATATCAATTTAATTCTGAGCGGCACGATTTTCTGTGTGATTTTTGCCTATATTGTCCGGTTTTTAGCCGTAGCTTTTTCCACGTTAGAATCGAGTTTAAGTAAAATTAAACCTAGTTTAGATGATGCTTCCCGCAGCCTTGGCTATGGCACTGGTGCCACTTTAATTAAAGTGCATATTCCTCTTTTGTCGGGGGGATTATTGACGGCGGCTATGTTAGTTTTTGTCGATGTGATGAAGGAATTACCGGCTACTTTGGTCTTAAGACCTTTTAATTTTGATACCCTAGCGGTGCGCGTTTATCAATACGCCAGTGATGAACGTTTGGTGGAAGCGGCGGCACCGGCCCTGGCCATTGTCTTAGTGGGATTAATTCCGGTAATTTTTTTGAGTTGGCAAATTTCCCGACGGGCGATCGATTAAAGTGGCGGCTGATTCCTAGGCAAGTTGGCGATCGGCCAAGAGCTTAGTTCTATAGTCTAGTACAAAATAATGTTACAGTTCTTGACAAGACTACTAGAGAGAGGGGGTGTCAGTGATAGGATTCCCTAAAACCCCTTTTGTTTATTTTTGTAGAGAGAACAAAATCCTATGACAGAACTTTCTGGAAAAGCTCCTAAGTTCGGTGGCAGCACGGGCGGTTTACTCACCAAAGCCGATCTGGAAGAAAAGTACGCCATCACCTGGACAAGCAGCAAAGAACAAGTCTTTGAAATGCCCACCGGTGGCGCCGCTATCATGAACGAAGGCGAAAATCTCCTCTATTTGGCCCGCAAAGAACACGCGCTCGCTCTTGGTACCCAATTACGGACGAAATTCAAGCCCAAAATCGAAGATTACAAAATCTATCGGATTTACCCCAGTGGTGAAGTGCAATATCTCCACCCTGCTGATGGTGTCTTCCCCGAAAAAGTTAACGCCGGTCGTGAATTTTTCGGCAAAAAAGACCGCAATATCGGCAAAAACCCCGAACCAGCGACAATTAAGTTCTCTGGTGTCACTCCCTACGAAGCATAATAAATAATCCCTAAAATCGAGAGTGGGGAGTTAGATTAAGAAGCTATTTAGCCCCAAGATTTAACTTCTGACTCTCGATTTCTCTTATCGCAATCGGCAATTAATTGCTAGTTAGGGTTTGCGGCAAAAAGTTTTTCCTGGGGTTAGGAGTTAGGAGTCAGTATTCAGGAGATAGGGTGGTCACTGCGTGCGCGTTGCGGGGGGTTTTGGGGTGTTAGGGTGATGAGACAACTTCCCCACTACCCCACTACCCCACTTCCCCACTACCCCACTACCCCACTTCCCCACTACCCCACCTCCCGACTTCCCCACTTCCCCACTCCCCACTCCTTCATAATTCATAATTCATCATTCCGTTTTCTCCCCTACAAGTGTTGTGCTATCCGTTTCCTGAACCATCAAAATATGATCTTCCCCGACTTCGATCGCTTTCGTCAACTCGCCGGTCAAGGTAACTTTATTCCTGTCTATCAAGAATGGATCGCTGACCTAGAAACACCCGTTTCGGCCTGGTATAAAGTTTGTGCCAATCAAGCCTACAATTTTTTATTAGAGTCGGTGGAAGGGGGCGAAACCTTGGGACGCTACAGCTTTTTAGGAGGCGATCCCGTCTGGGTATTAGAAGCGCGGGGAAACACCACTACCCAAACTTTTCGCGATGGTTCTCAAGAGATTTTTTCGGGGGATCCTTTCGAGATTTTAACCCAATGTTTAGCCCCGATCGTGCCGGTTAAATTGCCGCAATTACCCGCCGGAATAGGGGGGTTATTTGGTTTTTGGGGTTATGAATTAATTAATTGGATCGAACCGCGAGTGCCTATTTATGCCGCTACCGATGCCGATCTACCAGATGGTATTTGGATGCAGGTGGATAATCTCATTATTTTCGATCAAGTTAAACGGAAAATCTGGGCGATCGCTTATGCCGATATCCGGGGTAAAAATCCCGATTTAGCGGCCGCTTATCAAGCGGCCTGCGATCGAGTGACACAGTTAGTTCTGAAGTTACGATTACCCCTACCAACTAATGCCAAAACCTTGGAATTATTACCGGTTGGTCAGGGGAAAGAATTAGTCTATGAAAGCAATACAACTCAGGAAAAATTCTGTCAAAATGTCTTGAAAGCGAAGGATTACATCAAAGCGGGGGATATTTTTCAGGTGGTTATTTCCCAGCGTTTAAATGCCAATTATCAGGGTCATCCCTTCGATTTATATCGTTCCCTGCGTCTGATTAATCCTTCTCCCTACATGGCTTTTTATAACTTTAAGGATTGGCAAATTATTGGCTCTAGTCCTGAAGTGATGGTTAAGGCAGAACGGGACGAATTAGGTAAAATAAAGGCTACGGTCAGACCAATTGCTGGCACCCGTCGCCGGGGACAAAACTTGAGTGAAGACCAAGCTTTAGCAACGGATTTATTGCAAGATCCCAAAGAAATTGCCGAGCATATTATGTTAGTGGATTTGGGGAGAAATGATCTAGGTCGGGTGTGCGATCGAGGTACGGTCAAAGTGGATGAATTAATGATAATTGAACGTTATTCCCACGTTATGCACATTGTTAGTAATGTGGTCGGGGATTTAGCAACCAATAAAAGTGCTTGGGATTTATTAAAAGCTTGTTTTCCCGCGGGAACCGTCAGTGGGGCCCCGAAAATTCGCGCCATGGAAATTATTCATGAATTGGAACCCTGTCGTCGTGGTCCCTATTCAGGGGTTTATGGTTACTACGATTTCGAGGGACAGTTAAATAGTGCCATCACAATTCGCACTATGATTGTTCGTCCCCAAGGTAATCAAAATTATCTGGTTTCTGTGCAAGCGGGAGCAGGGTTAGTAGCCGATTCTGAGCCGGAGAAAGAGTATGAAGAAACCCTCAACAAAGCGAGGGGTTTATTGGAGGCAATTCGCTGTTTAAGTTAGATTTTTTGCCCAGGATCATCCTTTAGACTTTTTTCCCATCAAAAAGTGCCAGTGATTGGAGTGATCGGGGGGGAAATTTAGGCACTTTTTCCCTGAAAATTAGGTAATTGACCCCCTGAAAATGGGTAAAACCCTACACCCCACACCCTACCCCCAGGAAAAACTTTTTCAGCAAGCCCTATTTAACCTCATTCCAGTTAAGGGGATTTGGCCATGATTTCCGAGAAGGAATAGGGTCAACTAACCAGGATAACATCAAGGTTTCAGCTTATTGCCATAAGTTTAGCTACTTGGGTTCAATGGTTACTAAAATCTGATAGGAGTTTGGTGGAGTCGTTTTAGTCGTAAACACGAATAAAACTTGGTTATTATCAAGATTTCTGGGTGAATCCCTGCTATCAGAGGTATATACATCTACATCTCTGGTTGAAGTTCCATAGACATTATTAAACCCATCCACATGGACCGCAATGCCATCTCCAGGCATTGCATCAACAGGTGAACCGAAAGCTCCTTCCGGTTTCCCCATGCTCAAATCTACTTTAGGTGCAGTAAGAACACCGCAGGAAGGACTGAATGTACAAGTTCCTCCTTGAATAATTTCAGCTTTAACAGTTGCAGGCACGATAACGATGGGTATATGTCGTTTGTCAGGGACAGCCCCGGTAGCAGCCGTCAGATAAAAATAGGTGGGGGAGTCTAGGTCGCAAAATTTTTGACAAGGTATCGGGAAAACTCTGGTACTGACAGAGTATTCAAGTTCCTCATTGGTAGTCATCCTTACCTGAGCCTTGGCATGCAAAATCACTTGATTACGACCTTTGGGAACACAGGTATAAAAATCGTCCACATTGCCAGTCTGGGGGATTCGGGTAAAAGTCGGATCATCACAAATGGGGTCATTAACAGCCGCTGCTAACCTATCGATGACAGGGGAATGTTGCCAAGTCAAAGTATCATAGTTGCCATTAGCGTCCAATTGCGGACCATAGCGCCACAAGACTCGCGGACCGGTCAAGCTAATTTCATCAGGAGCAGGGTTTCTGGTATAGTAAACGATCTGTTGATCAAGCGGATGACTGGGATTGCTGGGATCAGGAATTTGGAAAGCTAGAACTGCTCGCGCTCCTGGTATTCCTTTCAAATTGAGTGGTTGAGTCGGTCTGATCTCATTTTCGTTCTCAGCGATAATTTTTGCTCGTCTCACTTCATCTGAAACAAACTCTAGAGTACGATTAAGATTATTCTGGATTTCACTATCGGCATTAGCTCGATAGTTACTTCTGAGCAGGTTAATCAAGCCATTTCCCGCCACCAAGACGGCAATCAGCATCATCAAACCTGCCAGTAAGACTTCTGTAATCGTGAAACCCGCTTGCAGACGACGATGAGCAGATTTTTTCTGCAAACGACCTGAGTGATTGATGTACTCTAAATAAAAACGCATAGTTTTAACCTGTCCCGATTCCCATTTTATTATATACTTGCCTAAATATTTAACATTTATTACAATCACGCAGATTTTATTAAACTATCGGTCAATCAAGTCGAAAAGGGTTTTCGGAAACCAGTGAAAATTTACTACTACCTATTTCCTTGACAATTTCCCCAGAAAACTCCCGATCAAAAATGTCTTGACCTAACTAACTTCACCACTAACCACAGGATAAACCGAGAAAATCCTCTAGATAGTGATTTAGGTGTGGCCAGAGAGGTGATTTTGATCAAAGCTATTAATCGCTTTGGGGAGTATACTTTGCACGGCTATAACTTGCATTTTTTCCTCAAAGACAATAATATAGTTTAAGAGTCATAATTAGAAGCAAAGCACTCATTGAAAACATGATTAACCTAGAATTCACCGAAGAAGAAAAGAACTCACTGTATTATGAAAGATTTCATCATCCCCCATCCCCGGGTTCAACTGAAGATG
>NZ_JASJFE010000623.1:0-5096 GCF_030067735.1 Microcystis sp. M53598_WE2
AAATCTATGGTAAGTTTTTTTAAAAAGCTATTGACAAAAAAACCTCAAGGTGTTGGGTTAGAGATCACCCCGGAGCGTATTAACATAGCTCAGATCGCCAAACAGGGACAAAATTATAAATTAGTTAAATGTTGTTCGTCGGATATCCCGGAAGGCATCTTTGAGGAGGGAAAAATCGTCGATTCCCCCGCTTTAGCGGAATTAATCCAAGAAGTCCTCAAGGAAAATAAAATTAACAGCAAACGAGTCGCTACTGCTGTGCCGATGCGCGAGTCAATTATCCGGATTATCCCCATTCCCTCGGAATTGGACGATCAGGAATTGCGAAATCTGGTCTTAAATCATGAGGCTAGTTTATACCTTCCCTATCCTCGCGAGGAAGTGGATCTCGACTACCAGAAACTAGGCTACTTTCAGGATGAAGACGGGATCGAAAAAGTACAAGTATTATTAGTTGCGACTCGTCGGGAGATTACCGATGCCTATATGGAAACCTTCCAACAGGCAGGATTACAGGTAGATGTGCTAGAAATTAATAGTTTTGCCCTAATTCGGACGATTCGCGAGCATTTGCGACAGTTTAGTTCCAATGAAGCCGCCGTTATTGTTGATATAGAATTTGATAACACGGAAATTGCCATCGTGGTGGACGGCGTTCCCCAATTTTCCCGCACTGTCCCCATCGGCACTTTCCAGCTACAAAATGCCCTCTCCAGGGCGATGAATTTGCCCACCTCCCGCAGTCCTGAGATTCTTTTGGGGATGACAATTCCGATTACTGCCTTTGATAGTCTTAGCAGCAATACCGGCACTTCCGGGGCCCCTACTAACGCCGGGATGACGGCACTGATGCGCGTTTTAGGGGAATTAACCGATGAGTTACGGCGATCGATTAATTTCTATCTTAACCAAAGTGATGAACTGGAAATCGTCCAGTTACTTTTAGCCGGTCCCGGGGGCGGTTTAGCGCAACTAGACGAATACTTTACTCAACGTCTCAGCGTCCCCACCATGGCAATCGATCCGATCACATCACTGAACTTGGATACAACTCAAGAGATTCCTAATACCGAAAGACCCGGATTAGGAACAGTTCTCGGTTTAGGATTACGGGAGGTATAGACAAAAATTATGTATAGTCTTGACGTTAATTTTCTTAAGGATCGCCATCTTAACCAAACGGGCAAAGGAACCCCCGCGGCCAAGATTTCCACCGGTATTAACCTGCGTAAACAAACACCCCTGTTGATCGGTGTGGGAGTCGGGGCCGGATTATTGACACTGACGGGATTACTCGGTTTAATCCTCGGTGTGCAAACCAGCGAAACTCAGGCCAAAATTCAGCAACTGGACGCGGAATTAGGTCAACTGCAAGCCCAAAGCAAAAAGCTAGAAGACCTGAGAGCGCAATTAACGGCAGTAGAAGGAGAAAATCAATCTCTGGTAACTGTATTCAATCAGATTAGGCCTTGGTCAGCCATTCTTCAAGAAATTCGCCAACAAACTCCCCCTAGCGTCCAGCTAACCAGTGTGCAGCAGGTGGAGGTTCCCGCCGCCCCAGATCAAGGGCAACCGAATCGGGCTACTCAGTTAAAAATCAGTGGTTTTGCCAGTAGTTACGAAGCAGTAAATGATTATCTCTTAACCCTGCAAGCTTCTCCTTTTTTACAGGGCAAGAAAACCGCGATCGAAAGTGCTGCCCTAGCCGATTTACCCGTACAGGTGGACAATAAGTACAAAAATATTAATGTTACTTTCCCCCAAGCGGTTCAATTTGTGATCACCGCCCAATTAAGTGATACTCCCGCTACTCAACAACTGCTCAATCTGACCCGCAATGGAGCACTCGGAGTTGTCACTAGGATTAATACTCTCAAACGCCAAGGAGCCATTCAACCATGACCTTTACCGAAGAATTTGAAGATCGGGAATTAGAGGAATTTGACGAGTATCCTATCGCTTTCGGGATAACTTTTACTCCCCGCAATAGTGGCATCGCTGCCGCTGTGCTAGGTTTACTTGGCTCTTTCTATCTGCTTTTTAACTGGGTGATGCCCGCTTATAATACCTTGCAACAGTTGCAAAACGATGCAGCTGGCAAACAACAACAGGTAGATCAACAAAAAAGCGGTCTCGGAGCCGCAGAATTCCCCAAAATCGAGAGTCAGTTGCAACAAGAAAAAGCTATTAAACAGCAAATACTCTCGCTTTTTGCGAAAGAAAAGGACTTAAGCACTATTCTCTTAGATATTAGTAATATCTTTAAGTCTCGCAATGTTAAGCTGATTAGTTTCCAACCCCAAGGACTAGAACCAGTGGTGGTTTCCGATGGTTCCCTCGGTAGCGCGGTTAATAATAAGCTCAAACGTCAAACTCTTAACGTCAAGATCGAAGGGAACTATGCTAACACTCAAGAGGTGATTCGGGATTTAGAAAGATTACAGCCGCTCATTTTGCTAAACAGTCTCAATACCCAGATGGAAAAGGAAGGATCGGCGGTTAAAGTAGTTAGTACCGGCAACAATAAAGCCACTATCGTTCCCCAAGGCGATAAACCCGTTACTACCACCTTTATTCTCAATGTGATTATTCCTCTCAGTGCTGAAGAATTGGCGAAATTAGCACCGCCACCCCCCGCCGAAGGTCAACCCCCCGCCGAAGGTCAACCCCCCGCTAGTCCGCCCCAATAATAGTCTTCAATCCAGTGTGAGTATTGCGTTTTTTGTCCGTTGAATCCCGTAATCGTTGAGGAGTGAATAAAGTGAATCCGTCCCGCTATGCCCTGTTTATCCCCCAAATTGCCTCGTTTTTATTGATGGCTCCCCTGAGCGCTTTGGCCGAAACCCCCATTTCCTTCCATGGTTCAGAGTTAAAATCCCCTACATTAAAAGTTGAATTTTGGCAAGAGTTTAGTCAAGAAAATTTACAAAAGTCGCAAAATCAGCTTGTCCCTTCCAGCGCGGCCGTACAAAAGGAAATCAGCGATCGCATTTTAGCCAGGGAAAAACTGCTCGCCCAAAGTGCGCCCCTTGTCCCCAACCCCGAAATTATCATTCAAGGCGCACCCCAAGCCCCCAGTGTTCCCACCCTACCCCGGGCCGTCGCCCCACCGGTGGGAGATATTGCCATCTCTAACATCGATGCTAGTGCCGAAAAGGTCAAATTCGATCGCAATATGACTGTACCTCGTGTTTTACTCCGGGAAGCTTCCGCTAGAGAAGTGTTAATGACCCTTGCTAACTATGCCGGTTATAACGTCGTTTTCACCAGCGCCCAGGGGGAAGCTAACGCCACCTCTCAGACAGTTTCCTTGGAATTTACTAACGAATCGGTGGAAAACATTTTTAACGCCGTCTTGTTAATTTCTGGACTCCAAGCTAACCGTCAGGGTAAAACCATCTTTGTCGGGGCGCAATTACCCCAAGGGGCTCGTAATCTGATTAGCCGCACCCTGCGTCTCAATCAAGTTAAAGCTGTCGCCGCCGCCATTTTCCTCGCCACCCAAGGGGCAGAATACCAGCGTTTAGTTACCCAAACCGAGGATATCGTCGATCCCCTCACCGGACGAGTAATCGGTCGCCGGGATGTTGCTCCTACCCTAGAGCCACTGACCCCCCAAAACACAGAAGGATCAAAAGCTGCCCTACTTTTAACCGGTTTAAGAATTGCCGCCGATGATCGCCTTAATTCTATTAATTTAATCGGCGAACCCCGACAAGTCCAGATCGCCACATCCTTATTAACCCAACTGGATGCCCGTCGCCGTCAGGTGGTGGTTAATGTGAAAGTTATCGATGTGAACCTACTCAATACAGACAGATTTAACAGTAGTTTTTCCTTCGGTTTTAACGATGGTTTCTTCGTTCAAGATAACGGGGCAGCAGTGCTGAACTTTGGTAATATGAACCCACCCACTAGCTCAACTGTAGGCAGACCGGGGGCTTTCGCACAGCCTGTTGTGCCGATTTTCGATATCATATCGGGTACGGGGACAGCAGAAATTCAACCTTTTTTTGACATTCAGAATGGCGCTCCTTTTGGCCGTGTTAACCAGGGACTCAATGACTTTGTAGGTAGCACAACACCCTATGCTCGTCCTAGTTTTGGTCGCACTGTTAACCCCTTTCAACCCGGTTTGAGTGATATTAATATTGACCCAGAGACGGGAATAATAGAGTATGAATACGAACCCCCGACCCTATTCCAGTATCCCCAAAAATTCCTGATGACCCTGCAAGCCTCAATTCAGACAGGAAATGCCAAGATTCTCACCGATCCCTCCCTGGTGGTGCAGGAAGGTCAACAGGCCACCGTTAAGCTCACCGAGAAAGTGCTAGAAAGTGTGGAGACAAGTGTAGATCCTCTCAGTGGCGAACGCACCACTGTCCCTGTACTGGCCGATGCTGGATTAACTTTAGCGGTAAACGTCGATCAGGTGGATGATAACGGTTTTATTTCCCTGTCGGTTAGCCCTACCATCGCCTCTCCGGGGTCTCCAATTCGATTTGATAGCGGTGGTCTCACAATCAACACCCTTACCCCTCTGATTCGTCGGGAATTGACTTCTGGTTTAATTCGTCTCCGGGATGGACAGAGTTTAATTCTTTCTGGGATTATCCAAGAAACACAACAAAGTTCTGAGACAAAAGTGCCGATTTTAGGGGATATTCCCATTTTAGGGGCTTTATTCCGCAGTCGAACCAATCAGAATAATCGCAGTGAGGTGATTATTCTCCTCACTCCCAAAATCATCGAAGATACGGCCACCTCTACCCTCGGTATCAACTATCAACCAGGCCAAGATGCGGCGGAAATGCTTCAGCGTCAAGGTTTCCCCGTACAACCGCGACAGTAATCAGTAATCAGTTATATAGGGCTGGCTGAATAAATCTAAAAACCTTATCCAACAAGGTTTTTAGACCTTTTGGAAATCAAAAAGTACCGGATGTGGGAGTGATCAGGGGGCAAATTCAGGGACTTTTTCCCTGAAAATTGGGTAATTGACCCCCTCAAAATCAGTAAAACCCTACACCCTACACCCTACACCCTGCCCCCAGGAAAAACTTTTTGCCGCAAACCTTAATTATCCTCTTTTG
>NZ_JASJFE010000137.1:0-5129 GCF_030067735.1 Microcystis sp. M53598_WE2
TAATGAGTCCACAGCTTCAAAACCGATATTATGACGGGTGCGATCATATTTGGGTTCGGGATTACCCAAACCGATAATTAGCTGAGGAATGATTAAATTAGGGGTTTTATCGGAATTCATAGGGGAAAATCGGGTTTTTAACCATGACCCGACTCTTATTATCCCCGAATTAGCACTCCGAGCGCTGGAACAAAGTTTCTAGATAAACCTTGGCACAGCTATTTTGCTCCTCAAAATTCATCCTTTCGGAGGATTGACAATTAAGTAGAAAAAATGATAGAGCCGCCGTAAACACACCATCTTGATCCCAACCGGGGTGAGTTTCTAGATATTGTTGTAGGGATTGGTGGAGGATTTCGGGGATTTCTGCCAAGATACTGACTGATGTATTCATATCGTTTACCTCTAAATCTGAAGTGGGGAAATCCCTGACTGGTGCAGTGGACAGTAAGGACTATTGTGAGCCAAGTTGGGGGGAGTTGCAATATTACCAGATGTAAAGGAATGCTTTAGAAAAACTTAATATTTACGAGGGAATAAGGGTTAGAGCTAGATTTTATTTACTCAACTTAACAGTAACTCAGTATCTATCGATGGGAATTTTGACAATCAAGATTAATTTTTTCTCGAAGCAAGTGCCGATTCTATCGCTGTTGCCTGTGGAAAAGTCTGGGTAAACTGTGGAAAACTTGGGAGTGAGTGGGGAAATACTGGGGAATGTATGGGGGAAAACATTGGGGAAAAATAAGATTTGCAAATTTTAGTCAGCAGTGATGATCAAGACTACTTAGGCACTCTTGCCAGAGTACCTTTTCTAGCTGAATGCTGGCTGCTATGCTTTTACCACCAATACTGAACAGGTAGCTTCTGCCACCACGAGACTACTAACAGAATCTTCGATCACCCGTTGAACTCCCGTTAATCCCCGGCTGCCGATCACGATCAGATCAGCATGATAGATATTAGCTAAACGAATAATTTCCTCCGCTGGATCACCAAAGATGACCTCGATTTCACTAGGGGCAGCAATCTGGGATTGATAGCAGCGCAATTGATCTTCAATGATCTCACGGGAGGGGTGAGGGCGATCAACTGGCGATTCATCTCCCTCCTTGCCGAGGATATGGGTGAGGATGATGCAAGAATTTGCCGTTAGAGAAAGGGAATTCAAGGAATCAAGGACTCGATCCGATAATTCCCCACAATCTAAGGCAACAACGATATTTTTAAACATTTTGACTAAATCCTGCCGCTAAACAAACTTCCAATTAAGATTCCGGAGCAAAAAATCTTTGATTCTGCCATTATGCCTAGATAGACAATTTTATAGGTTATTGCGCTCGGTTAAGATTTCGTACCCCGTGGCGGTTACTAAGACAGTATGCTCAAACTGAGCGGAGAGAGCATTATCCATCGTCACCACCGTCCAACGATCGCGCAAAGTTCTGGTATGTTTAGATCCCGCGTTGACAATTGGTTCAATTGCCAGAGTCATCCCGGCGCGGAGTTTGACATTGGGTAACTGATTAGTGCGAAAATTAAATACCGAGGGTTCTTCGTGGAGATTTCTGCCGACTCCATGGCCGGTAAAATCTTCTACTACCTGGAAACCGTTAGCTTGAACGTGATCTTCGATCGCTCCCGCAATATCGAGCAGATAATTGCCCGCTTTTACCTGATTTATGCCTTTATATAAAGCTTCTTCCGCCACGCAGATTAATTTTTCGGTTTTTGGAGAGACGGAACCGATCGCGATCGTGATACAGGAATCCCCATGATAACCTTGGTAGTAGGCCCCCGTATCTACCTTTAACACAGAACCGGCTTTGAGGCGTTTTTTCGGGCTAGGGATACCGTGAACGACTTCGTTATCGACGGAGGCACAAATCGAGGCAGGAAAGCCATAATAACCTTTAAAACTGGGAGTAGCACCCATTTCGCGGATACGTTGTTCCGCATAGGCATCCAAATCCGCCGTCGTCATCCCGGGTTGAGCGATCTCGGCAATTTCCTTAAGGACTGTGGCGGCAATTTTACCCGCTTGTCGCATAATCACGATTTCGGCGGCGGATTTAGTCTCGATTCCCCGGCGGCTTTTCTGTACTCGCGGCGAACCTACTTGCTCTGGAGTTTTAGTTTCGGGAAAAAGCAGCTTGGTTAGGATGTTCATGGAGAGTTGGCTGTCGAGTCTTTACCTAACTTAGCATTTTCCCAGTGATCGATGACCACTCTGGAGAAATCAAGGAACATCTAGAAAAGCTATAGTAGGAAAAAGGCTATTTTTCTGGCGAGGTGACAATTTATGGCAGTCAAAAAAGAGTTTTCCAGTTTTCAGCAACTGTTGCAATCCACTAATCTCCCCGTGTTAGTGGATTTCTATGCCACTTGGTGCGGTCCTTGTCAAATGATGGCTCCGATTCTAGAACAAACGGGAATGTATTTCAAAAATCGCCTACAAATTGTCAAAATTGATACAGACAAATATCCTAATTTAGCCACTAAGTACGGTATTCAAGCTTTACCGACTTTAGTAGTCTTTAAAAATGGTCAACCGATCGATCGAATCGAGGGAGTGGTGCAGGTTAACCAACTGGTTCAACATTTACAAACTCTGTTGTAAGATAATTTTGAACCAGAACTAGGAGTTAGTGCCATGGCAAAGGCGATTTGGAATGGTGCAGTGGTAGCCGAAAGCGATAACTGCGAAATTGTCGAGGGAAACTACTATTTTCCCCCCGATACCATCAAAGCTGAATATTTTCAATCCAGTAACACCCATACCATTTGTTCTTGGAAGGGAGAGGCTAGTTATTATACTCTCAGGGTAAATGGACAGGACAATAAAGATGCCGCTTGGTATTATCCCGATCCTAAACCAAAAGCCCAAAATATCAAAGGATATATCGCTTTTTGGCGAGGTGTGCAGGTTGAGAAATGATCGCCATCTACCCCGGCAGCTTCGATCCAGTTACACTCGGTCATTTAGATATTATCGAACGCAGTGTGCCACTATTCGAGCGAGTAATCGTGGCAGTTCTTTGCAATCCCCATAAAAACCCCTTATTTACCGTCGAAAAACGCATAGAACAGATCAGTTACTGTACAAAACACCTGAAAAACGTTGAGATAGACAGTTTTTCAGGATTGACGGTTGAATATGCCAGATTGAAAGGCGCTAAGGTGCTGTTGCGGGGGTTGCGAGTCCTCTCAGACTTTGAAAAAGAACTGCAAATGGCCCATACCAATAAAACCCTCTGGGAAGGGATCGAAACGGTTTTTTTAGCCACCACCAAAGAATATAGTTTTTTAAGTAGTAGCGTGGTTAAAGAAATCGCTCAATTCGGTGGCTCCGTCACCCATCTAGTCCCAGAAAACGTTTCTAGAGATATTTACTCATACTACAGTTAACATACTAGAATACAGCAATGAGGACGATCTGAACCTATGGCGCGCCGAGAACCTAATGATCGCAGAAAAGCAGTACCTAACACTTCTAATAGTGGGGTTCCCAGTCCACCCGTCGATTTCGATATCTATCAGGATTTGGCGCGTCTGCAAGAGATGATTTTTGATAGTTTCCATATCCCCCTCACCCGTTGGACAATCATCGATGAGGGACAGATAGCCGAACAGATCGATCTCATCTATGAAACCGTGCCACCAGCAGTACAGAAAGCTTTAGCAATTTTGCAGGAAGAACAGGAAATTATCACTAAAGCGGAGGAATACGCTCAACAAGTCCTTCGTTCCGCTCAACAAAGAGCCGCCCAAATTCTCGATGAGTCCGGTATTATTCAACAAGCAGAACGGCAAGCGGCCCAAATTCGTCAACGGGTTCAGCAGGAGTGTGAATCCTTGCAACAACAAACCCTCGATGAAATCGAACAGATGCGTCACAGCACCTTGCAGGAAGTGCAACAGTTACGACAAAAAACCCAAGCTGAATGTCATGAAATTCAAAAAGGCGCTGACGACTATGCCGAAGCGGTTTTAGAACATCTCGATCGAGAATTAGGGGAAATGTTACAAGTTATCCGCAACGGTCGTCAACAGGTAAGATCGAAACCAACATCGTCAAAAAATCTACCCGGAGAACGTCCTTAATCAGTGATCAGTGATCAGTGATCAGTTATCAGTTATCAGATGTAAGTTTTAAGTTAATTAGTTAGTTAGTTATCTTCATCTTTATCCCTGATTACTGTTTACTATTTACCGCTCACTGAAAAGAACCAAACCCCCAATCCCTCACTGATAACTGATAACGGAATTTCATGAATAACCCCTCCTCGAATTCCCATCTATTCGGACGCTTTCTTAGCGGGTTATTCAGCTGGAAAATTTGGTTATTTACCCAGATATTTCAAGGTAGTAAAAGCTTTTATCGATTCCTGTATCATTACTTATATCGTCGTCCTAAAATTGATCGCATTCTCGGTAGTGATGTCATCTATATTCCTGAGAAAAAACTTTATAGTATTCCCCTCGATGTGCTGAAAATGGAGCGGCAAATAGTTAATAGCAATCACCAGCAGTTGACTTCTGTTACTACTTGGAAAGTTAAAACGATTCATCCCACCATCACCGAAACCGAGATACAATTCCACGATATTACCGTCGATTTACAACAGGTACACCTGATTAAATCAGACCTTAATAACTACGATTATACTAACACTCGCCGCTTGGCTCCTCTGGTGAAAACCTTACTTTTTGAAATTAACCCCAAAATTGCCAGTTTAGTAGAAAAGAAAAATCAATTACATAGACTGCGAAATCTGGCCGCATCTTCCGAAATTTTTCATTCACAAACCCCCTTGTATGATCGAGCAATTAATCAAGTCCAGCTAATTATTGATCAAGCGGAAACTTTCAGACAAGAATGTTTAAAATTTATCCGAGAAACCCTGATCGAACGGGAATTAGTGCAATCCGATATCGATACCAATCTCGTTGATTTGCCCCTCGATTTTGCCAGTCAATATCAACTAATTCAAGAAAAATATCAACTCTGGAAAGAAGAAGTACAAGCTTATTTTGAATTAAAAGATTCTTCTCTACCTAAAAATTAACTATGACCGTCAGTTATCAGTTATCAGTTATCAGTTATCAGTTATCAGTTATCAGTTACA
>NZ_JASJFE010000300.1:0-4691 GCF_030067735.1 Microcystis sp. M53598_WE2
CCCAATCCCGATCATTCAGGCAAGGTAAAGATGAAAAAACTCTACCCAATAATAACCGCAACTAGCCTAGTTTTTATCGCCTCCCTTGCTGGCTATCATCTACCGGCCACTGGCGATCAATCTCCCGTCAAGAAAATTCCCGTATTCATACCAGATGATACAAATGTATCTTTAAAAAATGGCACTTCTCTATCTGGGAGATTAATCAAGTTCGATTCCCAAGCAAAAACGATCGCTTTAGGGAGAGATTCAAAAACAAAAGAAGTGGCAATGAAAGAGATCAAACAGATAGAGTTTCAAGGGAAGATTATTATCAAAAGCGGAACGCTTGTTATTCGTGGGGAAGGGGGATCAAGCAATCCAAACCAGAATAGAGAACGCTGGACGGAACCCCTACAGAACTTCAAAATTATTGATGTTAATGAAGGAAAAGCGGAAGTAACTTTAACCTCGCTAGATTCTCCAAAAATAAGAGGAATCGAGGATGTGGTGCGTAACAGTTCCTACGTTGTTGAGGAAATTAAATTCAACCCCTCGGACAAAATTGAGATTCAAGTAAACCCGCATTAAAATTCACAAAGGAGAGGTCAATTATTTAGGTAATTAAGGAAGACTTTAAATGGGAAAGTTGGCTGATGTATTGTTCGATTGTTTTTGGTGATAGTGGATCGTTTAAGGTCGGGTTAGCGAGGTAAAAAATGATGTCATTGATGAGATTTTCCTCATCTGTTTTATAGGCGATATCTTCTCTGCATTCGATGGCATCGGCCCAGTTTTCTAGGTCGGTGGCAGATAGAGCGTTATTGAGATAGCGATCGAGAATATCGATCAGATGCTCTTTTTTTAGGGTGATAATTGCTTCGCTACTGTCCCAAGGAAAGGTTTTTAGGATAGGGAGGATAGTTGATAGGGGTTGGTCAAAGTTGACTAAAGCGTTGAGGTATTCTTGTCTAGTTTTCATGGGTATTTTTGTTTGATGTGAACAATAGAACCGTTGGGGGCGTAGGTTGTTTTGGTGTAAAAGAGAGTGATTCCGTCCGCATCAATTTGTTTTTCGTAGGTTGCATAGGAACCGGAAATATTTTTGGCGGGAACGTCCGATTGAAATGCTTTGCCACCGTTGGGAAGATTATAGATCCGAATTGGGGTAGCATGACGGGGAAGGCGTTTTTGAAAGCGGTTGAGGTTGTCTAGTTGGGCTGGGGTTAAAGATGTCACCATATAGTAATTATAATCTTTATTGCCTTGGCGGTTGCTGTATGAAAATAGACTATGATCGAGCCGCTAATGCCGCTTATATTCGTCGTTTTGAGGGAAAGGTTATTGATTCTGAGGAAGTAGCGCTGGGGATTATCTATGATTACGATGAGACGGATAGGATTGTAGGGATTGAGATTTTAGGAGTCAAACAGAGAACGGCCGAACAATTCAAAAATATTGATTTTCCGTTGGAAGAGAGTGAAAAACAAGAGATTAGACAATGGTTCGGAAAGTTAATACTAAATTGTTAAGTGATGTGAGAAATTCAGGAAATATGGGAGGTGCTATAATTGATATATTTACTCAGTCAAAAAACGATGATTAAGTTAAAAGTCACAACGGTAGGGAACTCTATGGGGGTGATTTTCCCGAAAGAGTTGGTGGAGAAGCTGCGCCTTAGTAAAGGCGATATGCTCTACGTCTTGGAAACGCCGAATGGCTTTGAGCTTACACCCTACGACCCCGAATTTGTCCAGCAAATGGAAGTGGCGGAGGAAGTGATGCGCGAAGACTGGAATGTTTTGAGAAAGCTGGCAACTTAGGCTCATGAACCAGCTAATCTGGATAGCTGATGGGGTAGCTATCGCGATTCATCACCGCCAAATAGCCGAGCATGGTGGATTAGAGGGTATTCGAGATGAGGGGTTGCTAGAAAGCGCACTTTCCCGACCGCAAAATCTTCTGGCTTATTCTGAGTCGCCTCCTGACATGGCTTCTTTGGCAGCAGCCTACGCTTACCCAGGGAACAGCAAGAAATGTTAATCGAGTCAGGGGAGAATATCAGGAATTGAGAGCTTGTTCCTGTAGTTATGATTGCCGCATCATTTTCTATTTAGAACGAGACGAGAAAACTTAAACAGATAGGATAGTTTTGATTAACATTGGAACTCATGATGAGGTGTATTAACTAATAACTGATAGCGGAAATAACTATGAATCCCAAAATTTACGCCTTACTTACCCTTTCTCTAGTGGCTACCGTCACCCTACCAGTTGTTAACGGGAAACTCTCCTCTCTCGTCCCTGCGGTAATAGCGCAAAATACGGATGGGAGGAAAGCAGAAGCGGATCAACTTTTGCAATTATGTCGCCAGAATCTTGATAATAATCAAGTAAAATTGGCGATTCAATCCTGTCAACAGGCGGTGATAGCCTACCGGCAAATTAAAGATCTTTCAGGGGAAGCTAAATCTACCGCTAATTTAGGCAATGCCTATGTTAACGACGGTCAATACCGTCAAGCTATTTCTGTTTTAGAAAATGCGGTTAAAATAGCACAAGAGTCAAAAGAACGTCGTGTAGAAGCCCTCGCTTTTTTATATCTCGGTGGGGCTTACTATGAGTTAGGAGAATTTAAGGAGAGCATAGAATTTTTTCAGCAGACTTTAACCATCGCAAAAGAAATTAAGGATGCTGATTTAGAAAAAATTGCTGAAAAACTCATGGAAGCAGAAAAACAGCTAAAAGAAGCGGATAGGCTTTTACAGGAAGGCGTTCAAAAATATGAAACAAGTCAGTTTCGAGGAGCCTTGCAATCGTGGGAAAAAGCCTTACAAATTTATCAAGAAATCAAAAATCGTCAGGGAGAAGCGGCTTCTTTAGACAATTTAGGAAGTGCTTATCTTTCCCTCGGACAATATCAAAAAGCGATCGATCTCCACGAAAAGTCTTTAGTCATTAACAGGGAGATAGTTAATCGCCAAGGAGAAGCCAATTCTTTAAACAATTTAGGAAACGCTTACCAATCGCGTGGAGAGTATCAAACAGCGATCGATTACCATCAGCAGTCTTTAGACATCACGAGAGAGTTAGATGATCGTTCTGGGGAAGCCAAGGTTTTAAACAATTTAGGAAACGCTTACCAATCGCGTGGAGAGTATCAAACAGCGATCGATTACCACCAGCAGTCTTTAGCCATCACGAGGGAGTTAGATGATCGTTCTGGGGAAGCCAAGGCTTTAGGCAATTTAGGAGTTGATTACCACTTACTAGGACAGTACCAAAAAGCTATCAATTACCACCAGCAGTTTTTAGAAATCGCTGAGAAAATCGGCTATCTAAAAGGGGAAGCCGATTCTTTAGGCAATTTAGGAAACGTTTACCAATCCCTCGGACAATACCAAAAAGCGATCGATTACCACAAGAAGTCTTTAGACATTGCGAAGAAAATAGGCGATCAAGGAAGTAAAGCCAGATCTTTAGGCAATTTAGGAAATGCTTACCAATCCCTCGGACAGTATCAAAAAGCGATCGATTACCACCGGGAGTCTTTAGCCATGGCGAGGGATATAGGCCTTCGCCAAGAGGAAGGGTCTTCTTTAAACAATTTAGGAGTTGCTCACTACTTCCTCGGAGAGTACGAAAAAGCGATCGATTACCTTAAACAGACTTTAGACATTGCGAAGAAAATAGGCGATCTAAAAGGGGAAGCTAATTCTTTAAATAATTTAGGAGTTGCTTATCAAAAGATAAATCAACCCGCAGAAGCGATCAAGAATTTGGAAGAGTCCCTCAACATTATCCTCAAGATACGGGGAGATATTTCGAGGGAAAATATTGCAGGTCAAAATCGAAAATCGTTTTTAGCCTCTAACGAAAGAACCGTTATCACCCTCGCCGAAGTCCTAATCCAACAAAACCAACCCGAAAAAGCCTTTGAATGGCTCAACCTCGCCACTACCGCCGATCTTGCCGATTACAATCGCCTGATTAATGCCAAAGTTGCCGATCCCGATGCACAAAAAGCACTTGATAACTGGAACACCGACAATCGACAACTCGAAGGAATGCGCCGACAACTACAGGATAAATTCTCTGAAGAACTGGCACAACAGATCCGACAATTCGAGGAAAAAGTCTATAAAAATGCGGAAACTATCGGAGAGAAATATCCAGAAATTGCTGAACTTTTTGAAACTAAACCCACCGACATCGCCCAACTCCAGAAAAATATCGCTCCTGATACCCTCGTTATTCAACCCGTTCTCCTCCGCGATAAAGTCGCCCTATTTCTCATTACTAGAGAAAAATTAATCGTTATTCAAAGTGATACAAAACGCGATGATTTTAATCAACTTGTCAGTCAATACCACAACCAATTAGCCGACTATAAAAATGCCGACTACTTCGTTACCGGTAGTAAATTATACGAGATTTTAATCCGTCCCATCGAGTCCCAAATTGCCACCAGTTCCCGAAAAAATATCGCCATCATCGCCACTGGACAACTGCGCTATATTCCCTTTGAAACCCTCTACGATAAGAAAAATGAACAAGTTCTCCTAAAAAAATATCCGATTTATTATTTAACTCGCATCTCCACATCTACCCCTCCTGCGACCGAAAGAAAACCCTTACAAGGTCTAGCATTTGCTAACCCTAAACCCACCCAAGAAGAACTTAAAGGCACAGAAATAGAAGCAGAAACTATC
>NZ_JASJFE010000942.1:0-4430 GCF_030067735.1 Microcystis sp. M53598_WE2
CAGCTTACTTCATTGAGAAACTCTAATTCTTCTTGCTTTTTCCAATCGGTTAGCATTGAAGAAGTTTGAGCGTAGCCTACTCTTTCTTGTCTTTCGTACCAAGCTTGTGTTCGTTCGTGGAGAGCTTTGTTGTAAACTAATCTTACACAGCCCAATGTGCGCCGCAATAGCGACTCTTGTTCGGGTGTGGGGTAAAATCGAAACGAATAGGCTTTTTCCATGTCTCACATTTTAGCATATATTTCGTAAACGATGCTCATATTTAACAGTAAAGCCGTCGTAGAACGACGGGGTTTCAGACCCAAATTTTCGATGATCAACAGTAATCACCAACAAGCGATCGAGCTAATGTTAGCATCGGGAGACTATAATCAGTTATTGTTATTTTGTCAACAAGCGCTCGCGGTTCATCCGGAAGTGACTGATTATTATCCCTATCTGGGATTAGCTTATCTGCTGCTAGAGCAGCAAGCAACAGCGCAAGAAATTTGGTTATTTTGGCTATTACAATCAGAGTCTAGTCAAGATTTAATTATGCTCCTCAAAAAAGAGATAATTAGAAATCTCGATTGCTGGCAGTTTGGCCAAGCTAAATTAATCTATCTTCAGTGGCTAGAATTAGAGGAAATAGAAGGGGATGAAGAGATAGAAAATTATGCCCTGACTGCGATAAACTCCTGTCTTCAAGAGGTGCAAGAGGCAATTAATCGGCGAGAATATACTTTAGCTGAGGACTTTTACTTAAGAATTTTATCTTGGCGTGAACAATTAGCTTACATCTGGCACGATTTAGGATATTTATACTATATAATTAACCGACTAACAGAATCTTTTAACTGTTTAGCACGAGCCATAGAATTAGAGGAAAATCAAGCCTTATATCATTATACTATGGCCATGGTGCTAGAAAAGCAATCACGTTTAGATATAGCTTTATCAGCTTATCAAAAAGCGATTGATCTCAATGCTAATTTTGTCGATGCTTATAATAAACTGGGCAATTTATTTTATCGATTAGGGCAGCTAGAGTCAGCCGAAAAATTCTATCAGCAGGGAATTAATAACCAGGCTGATTTTTATCCTTTCTATATCAATTTAGGCAATGTCTATTTAGTTAAACAAGCTTGGACAGAAGCAAAAAATGCTTATAAAATGGCTCAACAACTGGCAGGAGATAGAGGAGAAATTAGTCAAAATCTCTCCCTTTGGCAAATTCTGCAAGCTGACCAAAAAAGAGCGAATCTTTATTCTGGTGATTATTTTTATCAAAGAAAAATCTATCAATTAGCATTAAACTATTATCAAAAATTATTAGCAATTAAAATAGAGGACAGCAATTTTTATTTAAATTGCGCCCATTGCCATCTCATTCTTAAAGAAGAAAAACAAGCTTTAGAAGTGTATAAAAAAGGCATTGCCTATCATCCAGAAAATATTGATTTACATTTGCGCCTAATTTGGTTACTACAAAATAATTATCCGATCGAGGTGGCAATTCAAGCAACTAAATCAGCTTTAGAGTATCTTCCCGATCACCCATCCCTGAAGTTAGAATTAATGCGGTTAATGCCGATAGTTTACACAACTCAAGCCGATATTATGCAATATCGATCAAACTACGAGAAACGGTTAGATAATATCTTGGAAAATCTTGATTTAAACACTAATAATCAACAACAAGAGGCTTGGAAAAGTATTGGATTAAGAACTAACTTTTATCTTCAATATCAAGCGGAAAATGATTTAGAACTACAAAAAAAATATGGAGAATTAGTTTATAAAATTGCCTCGGTTAACTTTCCCAATTGGGTAAAAAACCTAACCATGCCTACGGGAAAAATTCGCCTTGGCTATATTTCTGCTCACCTGCGTCATCACACAGTAGCGAAACTCTTTCAAGGATGGTTGCAGTGGCGAAATCGAGAACAATTTGAAATTTATTGTTATGGAATAGATATTAATAACACCTTCGATAATTTTACCAAACAATATCAAGAGCAAAGTGAATATTTTTATCAGTTTGATAATCTGGTCAATATGGAAACAATTGCCCAACATATTTTAGATAATCAGTTACATATTCTGGTTTATTTAGATATTGGTATGGATGCTCGTACTACCCAACTAGCAGGATTGCGTTTAGCTCCAGTACAATGTGTAACTTGGGGCCATCCAATCACCTCAGGATTACCAACCATTGATTATTTTATCTCCAGTGAATTAATGGAACCTGTGGAGGGAGATAATCACTACAGTGAAAAATTAATTCGCTTATCCAATTTAGGTATTGCCTATGCTAAACCCTCGCTTCCTCCCCAGAGAAAAACTCGTTTAGAGATGGGATTAGCCGAGGATAAAATCATCTACTTAAACTGTCAAAGTTTATTTAAATATCTGCCAGAAAATGACGATATTTTTCCTAGAATTGCCCGACAAGTTCCCCACAGCCACTTTATTTTTATCTGTCATCGTAGCGAATTTGTGACCCATTGCTTTCAGTCGAGATTAAGTCAAGCTTTTAATAAGTATGGACTCAATTGGCAAGATTACGGGGTAATGATGCCACAATTAGAACAAAATGATTATTTTCAGCTTAACTTATTAGCAGACATCTATTTAGATAACTTAAGTTGGTCGGGAGGAAATACCACCTTAGAAGCAATTGCCTGTCAGCTTCCAGTTGTTACCTGTCCAGGGGAATTTATGCGCGGACGACATTCCTATGCTATCTTGAAAAGATTAGGAATAACTGATACAATTGCTACGGATAAAAATCACTATATTGAAATTGCTATCCGTTTAGGTTTAGATAATCAATGGCGACAAACAATCAAAGATTATACTAAAATGAATATCGATACAGTATTTAACGATCGAACCTCTGTAGAAAGTCTAGAAAGATTTTATCAATCTGTAGTAGGAGAAGGTAAATAAAACTTTAGGGTTACATAGGGTTTGCGGCAAAAAGTTTGTTGGGGTGTGGGGTATGGGGAAGAAAACCAGATAAAGTTCATTTTGTCAAGGATTTAAGATGCTCTTACCCTGGGTTTAATCCTCTTTCCCAAAAATGATAAGGAGTAGCAAAATAAAAATCTGTTCCTAGTTTCTGACTCAACTCTTGATGTCCACAAAATTCTTTGGCCTTGTCACAAAGGTCGGTTTTTCTTTTGTCAGGGGGAATCTCTTGGAAAAGTTTTTCGGTGACAAGGGTTGATTTCCGATGCGGTTTTGTTCTTGGCCAATGCTGCCACGCTTATTTTTCGCTCCGCTTCGACTCTTTCTTTTTCCTCGTCTGGCCCTATAGGTATTCTTGATACTCTCCATAGTCTCGATAGTTGACGATTGGCCACCTTGCCAAGAATTAGTGATAAAATTACAATATAAACAGTAATTTTTTCCCCCAAGCATAATCCCTCACCCCCAATAAAATTATGATGCACGGTTTTATTCCCCCACATCGTTATTTTCCCTATCTTACTTGGACAGATATAGATTCAATGCCAGATAAGGAAAATGTGGTAATTATTCAACCCATCGGTGCGATCGAACAACACGGACCCCATCTACCTATTGCCGTCGATGCTGCCATTAGTTTAGGGGTTTTAGGCAAAGCTTTCGAGAAATTAGATACAAACATCGCCGCTTTCGCTTTACCCTGTCTCTACTACGGAAAATCTAACGAACATTGGTCTTTTCCAGGCACGATTACCCTCTCGGCAGCCACCTTATTAACCCTCATTCAAGAGATAGCTGAAAGTCTCTATCGTTCGGGTTTTCGCAAGTTAGTATTAATGAACTCCCACGGCGGGCAACCGCAAGTTATGGAAATTGCTGCTAGGGATATTCATCAACAATATCCCGATTTTTTAGTATTTCCTTTTTTCACTTGGCGAGTTCCCCACAATGCGGCTGAATTATTCTCGGAATATGAATTAGAATACGGTATTCATGCAGGAGATGTGGAAACTAGCATTATGTTATCATTACTGCCAGAACAGGTAAAAATTGAGCGGGCCGTCCGAGAATATCCTCAAGGTTTGCCAGAAAATAGTTTGTTAACTATGGAGGGAAAATTACCCTTTGCTTGGTTAACTAAGGAATTAACTAAAAGTGGAGTGATGGGAGATGCTACTAATGCAAGTAAAGAAAAAGGCGATCGATTATTAGAATCAGTTGCTAATGGTTGGGTACAGGCGATCACTGATGTTTATCAATTCCGTCAACCGAAGTTATATTCATAGAAGATTAATGAGAGTTGTTAATAAGCTTTACTGCATTTTAACTGCCTATTGTTAACTTTATTACAAAGGGGAAAATCCCTCTAACTTCGCCTTTGATTCGGGAATTTGATCACGATCTTGCCTGAGCATAAATAGAGTAAACTTTAACAAGATAAGAGTAATTTTTTCCATAATTATTAATCTAAATTA
>NZ_JASJFE010000425.1:0-3044 GCF_030067735.1 Microcystis sp. M53598_WE2
GATCGAACCTAAAATCTATTTTTAATTTAATTATAACCAGCTACTTAAGTTGACTATCTAAATTACTGGTTAACACTGCACCGGAGAAAGGAGAAGGGGACTTTTTTGACTTATCTCCGCAGGATATTTGATCCTTTAATCGTGTCGCGGATGACGATTTTTTGTTCTTTGGAATAACCAGCAAAAGAACGAGTAGCAAGTAACTCGATTTCTACCCCAGTACCCGATCGCAAAGATTCCACAGGTAAGGGTAATTGACCGATATCCAGAATAAATTGATTGCCGTCCTGTCGGACTAAATTAGCGGGCATATCTCCTTCATAGCGAGTGACAAAATCGGTTCTCGGACTGGTTTGCAGGTCGTCTGCTTGCCAACGAGTGACGCGATAACGCACTTTAAATTTAGTGCCGATTAAATTCGATTGGGAAGCTTTATCTTCGAGAAAAAGCCTTAAATCAGTACCATTTCCTGTAATACCTTTTGCTTCTAATTGGGTGACATCTCGTTCAAAAACAGCATTATAAACGACAAATTCCGTAACATTATTGCGTTTTTGAGTGGTTCCCTCGATCCAGAGTTCACTGGGGACAGTTACCCTCATTTCCTTTTGATCATCGAGGGTTAAAGTAAAACGCTGATTAGTAAACCGGTTAAACTCTTGGGGCGCATTCCAAATTAAAATAAAAGAACGTTCCGATCGATCTAATAAAATCCGATATTGATCATCGATGAGGGAGCCGGGGGCAAATAAAGACATTGCCCCAGTGCGAGTTTCCCAAGTATTTTTAGATAGAATATAACCCCGTTCTTTTAACTCCGACAGGGGAACAGTTGCGCTCGGTTGATCGGCAGTTAAAGGGCGATCGATTTGAATTAAAGTTAACTGTCCTAAACGCCCTTCGCGACCGTTACGACCACTATTACCCGTCGCCCCATCCAGACCATCCTGACAGCTAAATTCTCTGGTGGTACAGCTATAATTGGCATCACCCGGCCTACCGCTGCAGGTTTGAATTGTCCAGAAAGGTTGGGAACAGCGACAACCCTTGCCCCCCTGGCCTCCCTGACCCCCAAAACCCCCAGCGCCTCCGGCCGCATTGACCGTTACTTGTCTTAAAAAATCTAAATTAGTGGCATAGAGGGTTAAAGCGCCGCCATTGCCCCCATCACCCCCATCACCCCCATTGCCACCGTTACCACCACCGGCCGCCTGGAGATTTCGTGTGACGTTGCCCGGTTGACCGCTACAGTTGCCATCGCTGCCATTGCTGCCATTTTCACCATCGACCCCTTTTTGTCCTGAAATATCGAGTTTTAGGGGAGAACCATCGAGAAAAAGGGTTAAACTGTCACTATTTTTGCCTTGGCCGCCGACCTTGCCAGCTTTTCCGCTTTGGCCCTGTTTACCGAAAGTCTGTACATCGGAACCTTGGGCTAACCAAGAACAGCGATCGCCCGTCACCGTGGCGGGCATTAGGTACGGTAAAGGGAGAAAAAAGGTGAATATTAATGATTTAGCCCAAAAATTCATGATTTTAGCGAATTTATCCGCAAAGACTCCGATCAATTCCCTCTTGATGACTTTTAGATCTAGATTTTTGTTTCCCCTCTATCAATAAGGTGCGCTATCATCCTACACTTACTTTGAGAAGGAAACAGCCAATCGCGAGGGTTACGCGCGTGAAAAAAGTATTAGCTATTATTTTGGGTGGCGGGGCCGGAACTCGCCTTTATCCGTTAACGAAACTGCGGGCAAAACCTGCCGTCCCCCTAGCGGGAAAATATCGCTTAATCGATATTCCCGTCAGCAATTGTATTAACTCCCAGATTGATAAAATCTATGTGTTGACGCAATTTAATTCCGCTTCCCTCAATCGTCACCTCAATCGTACCTACAATTTTACGGGTTTTAGTGATGGTTTCGTGGAAGTTTTGGCCGCTCAACAAACCATGGAAAATCCTCAATGGTTCCAAGGCACGGCCGACGCAGTACGACAGTATATCTGGACGATGAAGGATTGGGATATCGATGAATATCTGATTCTCTCGGGAGATCATCTCTATCGTATGGACTACAGCAAGTTCATCGAACGCCATCGGGAAACCAACGCCGATATCACTTTATCGGTAGTTCCCATCGATGAACGTCGCGCCTCCGCTTTTGGGGTGATGAAAATTAATGATTCGGGGCGAATTGTCGATTTTTATGAGAAACCCAAAGGGGCAGAATTGGAAAGAATGCGGGTAGATACGACGATTTTAGGCTTAAGTCCCGACCAGGCCCGTCAAAGTCCCTACATCGCTTCCATGGGAATTTATGTCTTTAAAAAGAATGTTTTAATCGATCTGCTCGATGCCAATAAAGAACAGACCGATTTCGGTAAGGAAATTATTCCCTCGGCCGCTAAAGACTACAATCTTCAGGCTTATTTATTTAAGGGTTACTGGGAAGATATCGGGACGATTGAAGCCTTTTATGAGTCGAATCTCGCCTTGACCCAACAACCAAATCCCGCCTTTAGTTTCTACGATGAAAAAGCCCCCATCTATACCCGTTCTCGCTATCTGCCACCCACAAAAATGCTCAATTGTACGGTGACAGAATCGATGATTTCTGAAGGTTGTATTCTCAAAGAATGTCGCATCCATCACTCGATTTTAGGTATTCGTAGTCGAGTCGGCAAAGACTGCACGATCGAGGATACAATGCTGATGGGATCGGACTTTTATGAGTCTTTCCCCGAACGGGAAAGTCTGATCGGAAATGCCAAAATTCCCGTGGGTATTGGCCCTGGTTCCACTATTCGTCGGGCAATTGTGGACAAAAATGCTCGCATTGGTTCCAATGTTTTAATTGTTAACAAAGATCGTGTGGAAGAAGCTAATCGCGAAGATTTAGGTTTCTATGTTCGCAGCGGCATCGTGGTTATTTTCAAAAATGCCACTATTCCCGACGGCACGGTGATTTAATCTATCAGTTATCAGTTATCAGTTATCAGGTTTTCCATTTTTCTAGTTATTATCACCTTGTTCTAGCTGAAGA
>NZ_JASJFE010000821.1:0-5081 GCF_030067735.1 Microcystis sp. M53598_WE2
AAAGGACCGCCAGTTAGTGCCGCCTACAAAAATGGCAAAATTACCCCCGCTGGTGAGGGTTTTGCTCGAAAACAGGGAGTTAGCACCGATGCTTTCTCAATTCGCACCACAGACAAAGGAGAATTTGTCTATATTGAAAAAACGATTCCGGGTCGTCAAACAGCCGAGATTTTAACTGAATTAATTCCCCAATGGATTACCCGTTTGGAAGGAAGACGTTTTATGCGTTGGGGAGATGGAGACTTAAGATTTCCCCGGCCAATTCGTTGGTTATTAACTTTAGTGGATGGGGAAGTTTTACCCCTAGAATTAATTAATGGCTCTACCACTTTAACCAGCGATCGCTTAACTTTTGGTCATCGCATTCTACACCCGCAATCCTTAGCCATTAGTCATCCCCAAGCATATTTAACCAGTTTGCGCTCGATTTTTGTGGAAGCGGATCCGCAAGTGCGTCAACAGATAATTACCGATCAGATTACCACCCTAGCCAAAACACTGGAGGGAGTGGCAGAAATTCCCGCAGATTTATTAGCAGAAGTGACTAACTTAGTCGAATATCCCACGGCAATTGTCGGCAAATTTGACGATGAATTTCTGGAATTACCCTCAGAAGTAATTATTACCGTGATGGTGACACATCAGCGTTATTTCCCGGTCAAAACTCCCCAGGGTTTGTCACCCTATTTCATCACTATTTCCAATGGCGATCCCCAGAAATCTGAGATTATCTCCGCGGGAAATGAAAGGGTTATCCGCGCACGGTTAGCCGATGCCAGATTTTTCTATACTGCCGATTGTGATGAACCCTTAGATAGTTTTCTTCCCCAACTGGAAACCGTCACTTTCCAAGAAGAATTGGGAACCATGCGCGATAAAGTTGATCGGATTATGGAAATTGCCCAGATGATCGTCGAACAGTTAAATCTCGATGAACAAAGTCGCAGTGATATAGAGTCCACTGCCATGCTTTGTAAAGCGGATTTAGTTACCCAAATGGTTTACGAATTCCCCGAATTACAGGGAGTAATGGCCGAAAAATATGCTTTAATTAGCGGTGAATCGGCTGTAGTTGCCCGGGGCATTTTTGAACATTATCTGCCTCGCAATGCTGGGGATATACTCCCGGAAACAATAACCGGTCAAGTGGTGGGAATTGCTGATCGCTTAGATACTTTAGTCGGTATTTTTGGACTGGGAATGCTGCCCACTGGTTCCTCAGATCCCTTCGCTCTCCGTCGGGCTGCCAATGCAATAATTAGTATTATCTGGTCAGCCGATTTTAATATCAATCTTTTGGCATTAATCGAGCAGATAGCTCAGGATTTTGTCACCAGTCATCCCGATAAACCCAACCCAGTCAATCTGATTAAAGATTTCTTTTTACAACGTCTGCAAACTCTCTTAATTGATGATTTGAGGATAGATTACGATCTCGTTAATGCAGTTTTAGGGGAAAACGATCCAGAGTATAAGTCTCGCGCTTTAGAAAATTTATTAGATACCCGTGAACGCGCTCGCTTTTTATGCCAAATTCGTCAGGATGGTCAGTTAGCCAACATCTATGAAACCGTCAATCGCTCGACCCGTTTAGCACAAAAAGGAGATTTAGATACAACTACCCTAGAAGCCAAGGGAATCATCAATACGGAGTTATTTGAACAATCCTCCGAACCAGCATTTTATGACGCTTTAATTGCCCTAATTCCCGAAACTATCAGCGCAAGAGAGCAAAGAGATTATCAGCGTCTTGTCACTGCTTTAACAGCAATTTCTCCCCTGGTGGCTGACTTTTTTGATGGCGAAAATAGTGTGTTAGTCATGGCAGAAAAAGAATCTGTCCGTCGCAATCGTTTAAATCTGTTGGGTTTACTGCGAAATCACGCCCGAGTCCTAGCAGATTTTGGCGCAATTGTCAAGGGATAATTCAGTTATCAGTTATCAGTTATCAGTTATCAGATTTGAGTTTTCAGTGGACAGTGGTAATCAGTGAGCAGTTGTCAATAGACTACCTTTATTGATTCTCCCCATCACCCCATCACCCCATTTCCCCATCACCCCACACCCTACACCCCACACCCTACACCCTACACCCCACACCTCCACTGATTAATGCACAATGTTCACTGAAATGGCCGATTCTGAACTACAGCAACAAGTCCAAAGATTACATCGACTGACGGTATGGGGTCGTTGGTTATTCGTCTTGGGTTGTTGGTTAGTGATTGGTTCGGCTAGTTTATGGGTTTTATGGGATGATATAGCTTTAATGCGGCAATATTTTACTTGGACAGCCCTAAGATACGCTTTAGCTTTCAATTACTGGGCTTCTATCGGTCTAGCCTTTTGTCTTGCCATTACAGGAGCAGTGTTAGTCTGGCAAAGTCGCAACATTATTTTAGGACTTTCCCCCAGAGAAAAACTGCGCTTAGAGCAACGGGTGCAGAAAATTCGGGCCGAAGGGTCGCGTCATCCCCTCTGGCGCTGGATCTTAAAAAGCAGGGAAAAAGACTTACAATAATAAAGATTTGCTGAAAGCTGACGGCTAGAATCCCCACTAGATATAATTCTTTACGCAAAAACTATTGACTTTTGAATCCACTTATGACCGTGACTCTCCAAGCTCCTCCGAAAACTCGCCGCGTGGTTTTTCCCTTCACCGCTATTGTCGGCCAGGAAGAAATGAAATTATCCCTAATGCTCAACGTCATCGACCCCAAAATTGGCGGGGTGATGATTATGGGAGATCGAGGTACGGGAAAATCGACCACCATTAGGGCTTTAGCCGACCTTTTACCAGAAATTGACGTAGTTGCTAACGATCCCTTTAATTCTGACCCCAATGATCCCGATTTAATGAGCGATGAGGTGCGGCAAAGGGTGGATGAAGCCATTCCCTTGACCATTGCCAAGAAAAAAGTCACTATGGTAGATCTACCCCTCGGTGCGACGGAGGATCGGGTCTGTGGCACAATTGACATCGAAAAGGCCCTGTCAGAAGGGGTAAAAGCTTTTGAACCTGGTTTGCTGGCCAAAGCTAATCGCGGCATTCTCTATGTGGATGAAGTTAATTTACTTGACGATCACCTCGTCGATGTGCTATTGGATTCGGCCGCTAGTGGTTGGAATACGGTGGAACGGGAAGGAATTTCCATCCGTCACCCGGCCCGGTTTGTTTTGGTGGGATCGGGCAACCCAGAAGAGGGAGAATTGCGCCCACAACTGCTCGATCGCTTTGGAATGCACGCCGAGATTCACACCGTCAAAGAACCACCTCTACGGGTCAAAATCGTGGAACAGCGTGCGGAATTTGATGGCAATCCCCTCTCGTTTTTAGAGAAATACAACTTAGAACAGGAAGAACTGCAAAGAAAGCTAGTGGAGGCCCAAAATCTTTTGCCTTCCGTGGAGCTTGATTATGATCTGCGGGTGAAAATTTCCGAGGTTTGTTCCGAGTTGGACGTGGATGGATTGCGCGGCGATATCGTTACCAATCGCGCCGCTAAAGCTCTGGCAGCTTTGGAAGGACGGACAACTGTGACGGTAGATGATATCCGTCGGGTAATTGTTCTCTGTTTACGTCACCGTTTGCGGAAAGATCCCCTAGAATCGATCGATTCTGGTTATAAAGTCTTGAAAGCTTTTAATCGCGTCTTTGGATTAGAAGAAAATTCCTAAACCCCACTTCACCCTCTCCCCGAAGAGAGGGTTTTTGACTGGATTTAGAGATGAAGGCCAAAAAGGGCTAGATGTGGCCAAATAAGCTAGAATTTTATCGATCGCTGTTATTCTCTGGGGGAATGTCCATGTGGGTTGAAAGTATAAAACTCGAAAACATTAAATGCTTCCAGAATCAAGAGATTAAATTTATTAGTAATCCCAATAATCAACGTCATTGGCGCGCTAAACCTTATCATTGGATCACTTTATTGGGAGAAAATGGAGTAGGAAAAAGCACGATTTTACAGGCTTTGGCTTTACTGCTCGCGGGACCAGAAGCAGCCAAAGAATTATTACCACGTCCGACTGGTTGGATATGTAATCCCAAGACACCGGGTAAATTAACCGCAGTGCTTCATCAAGAAGATGGGGATGCGGGAAAATTTGGTACGGATAAAACTCGAAAAACTTTTGCTTATTCCTATTTTGTTACAGGCAAGGAAAGGTTAGAGTTAGGAGGCAGTAAGGACAAACAAACCTATACAGAACCAGCATTAATCGAAGAAAATACTAAAATTTTAAGTTGGTTGCGAGCCAATGCTTTTGCCTCCGATAGTCGTGGTTGGTTTGCCGTCGGTTATGGAGCTTTCCGTCGTTTGACACGAGTGAGTCAAGTGATCATTCCTAGTCTTGAACCTCCGAAACGCTCTAGCAACTTTTTCAGCCAATTTAATGAGGATACATCTTTAAGTTCTTTTGAGAGATGGATGGTGTATTTAGATTATCGAATAGCCAAAAATCCTGAAGATAGTCAAGCCAAACAAATGAAAAAAATCGGCGAAGAAGCAATTACTAAACTGTTACCTGGTAATGTAGAAATTGCTGAAGTAACTGCCGATGCCTTGATTCAGTTTCTAGTTAACGGTCAAAAAGTTCCAACCATTAGTTTATCCGATGGTTTTAGGAGTATGATTGCTTTAGCCGGAGATTTAATTTGGCGATTATTACAATCCTTCCCCAATCTAGATAACCCCACAGAGGCTTCTGGAGTCGTCTTAATCGATGAGTTAGATATTCATTTACATCCTTCTTGGCAAAGGGAAATTGCTGGATGGTTACAGGAAGTTTTTCCCAAGCTTCAATTCTTTGTCGCTACTCATAGTCCTTTAATCGCTGCCGGTGCGGGGGAAAAGTCTTTAACCCTACGAATCGATCTGGTAGAGGGTGAATCAGAGATTGTAGAAATTCCTTATAAAGAATTAGCGGCTAATGTTGATCGTACTTTAACAAGTTCTGCTTTTGGTTTGAAATCAACCTTTCCCACTGAGACAGAAAATAAAATTAAGCGTTACCACCAACTAAATCGTAAAAATAAAAATCTGGCAGCAGAAGAAAAGGAAGAATATGAACAACTGTCATTA
>NZ_JASJFE010000068.1:0-1658 GCF_030067735.1 Microcystis sp. M53598_WE2
AACAATTCCCGAAGAGCCGAGTTTATTAAGTGAGATTATTCACTGATAACTGATAACTGATAACTGATAACTGATAACTGATTAATCAAAAAGACGAAAATAGGGGTAACGTTTGGGAACCCCCGGTTCTTTTTCCAGATCAAAATTAATTACATCCCAACAGGGTTCATCGGGGGCATCGGGGCTAAATTCTACTGGTAAACCGTAGAGACGGGGAATAGTGGCTTCACCCGGTCCATTACCGCGCCAAGTGGTGTTACGTTCTAGGTAGGAACTAACTAAATCGCGATAACGGTTGGCAATAATTACTTTAGTCGCTTTAAATCCTTGAGTATAGAGGCGATCGAGTGCTTCGTGAATCTCAAAACGAATACCATCCGGGTGAGTGTGTTGACGATACCACTCACCATTCCAGAGTCGCCAATGCCGTCCTGACTGCAAGTGAACCAACTCACCCGTTTTGGGATCGGCTTCAAAAGCCCCGTGGCGCGGACACAAATAGGTATCCGTCAAAGTGAGGGCAGGGATTAGCTGCCGACAGTGAGGACAATGGATATCGGGGCCAAAAACAGGGTATTGTAAACTTGCATTGATCATGGAAGAACCTAAACTAAAAATTGCTATCTTTGTACCAATAAGCCTATCCATATTATACCCAACCAAATTGGACGGGTATTCTCTTTCGACTTTAGTGCAGCTCCTTTCATGTCTTTAGATAACTTAAGATCAACTTCTAATTTCTGGCCGCTTGTCGATGTCAGTCAAGCGGCTTTTATCGCCCCCAATGCCACGGTAATGGGCGATATTTCCCTAGCTGTCGGGGTGAGTGTTTGGTATGGGGCGGTATTGCGCGCCGACGTGGAACGCATCGAAATTGGGGCCTATACTAATATCCAAGATGGGGCGATCCTACACGGAGATCCGGGCAAAATTACTATCCTTGAAGATTACGTTACCATCGGGCATCGGGCGGTAATTCACGCAGCCCATATTGAACGCGGTTGTTTAATCGGCATTGGGGCAGTGATTCTCGATGGTGTGCGCGTCGGGGCGGGTAGTATTGTCGGGGCGGGTAGTATTGTGACAAAAGATATACCACCGCGATCTTTAGTGGTGGGTATTCCCGCTAAACGCGTCCGGGAAGTCTCGCCACAGGAGGCTCAAGAGTTGATCGAACACGCCGAGCGCTATGCTAAACTTGCCCTCGTTCATGCGGGAAAAGCTACTGATACTGGATTCCCAAAACGGGCGGATTAGGGTATAAATATAAAATGAGAATCAAGTAACAATCTTTTAAGCACTGACCGAGGAGAAGGAAATCTATGGACTGGAGAGTGTTGATCGTTTTAACCCCTTTGCTTATTGCTGCTGGCTGGGCTGTCTTCAATATCGGTGCTGCCGCTATTAGACAAGCTCAACAGTTTCTCAGCAAACAAAGTTAATAAAAGTTTATACTTCTTAGTAAAACCGACCGCCTAGGCGATCGGTTTTTAATTTTTCCTTATCGGGCGATCACTGATTGGGGTGTAGGGTGTAGGGTGTAGGGTGTAGGGTGTAGGGTGTAGGGTGTGGGGTGTAGGGTGTAGGGTGTAGGGTGTAGGGTGTGGGGTGTAGGGTGTGGGGTGTAGGGTGTGGGGGGAATAAATAAAAATAATCTC
>NZ_JASJFE010000820.1:0-2671 GCF_030067735.1 Microcystis sp. M53598_WE2
AAGTCTGGGAGATCAGGCGATCACTGTCTCGAAATTGCCGAATTTGATATTCTTCCTCAACTAAGCAACAAACAGAGATTGTCGGTTGTTTAGGAGTGCCGAGAAAATTACGTCCACCCAAGGCTGCATAATCTACAATCCAATATTCAGGAATACCCATTTCTTCATAATCAGCAAATTTTAAGTAGTAATCATCACGCCAGTTAGTCGATACCACTTCAATGATCAGAGGGATAGATGCACCATCCCTAAGGATTGATTCTTTTTTCCATAATTTTTCCTGAGCGAGCTTGGTTCGATTTAGCACTAATACATCGGGAAAATAACCAGAATTTTTACCAGCAGGTCTGACAATCGCTTGGTTAGGAATTAAATAAGGAAGCCCTAGTCTATCAATTATTCCACTGAGTTTAACAGTTAAAAATCCTTTGATTTCCTCGTGTTCTCCTGCGGGTTGTGCCATTTCAATAATATTTCCCTTGTGTAGCTCATAACGCACTCCCGAATTTTCAGGCAGCCAAAGGACGAATTCCTCGAAATTAACAGTTTTAGGTAAAGTTTGGCTCATAGCTGGCAAAATAGCATTCTCTCTCTACTAACTTCCTTAGCTCTATTTTACCTTGAAGTAAGGTGGGCATTGCCCACCCTACAAACTCTCGACACAATCTGCGATCGCACTATCGCTGCCAAAAACGATGAGGACGAAACCAAAAATATAATTGGTAACGACGGCGAGGTTCATAAAAGGAGTCAGTTGCCAGTTAGTTTTTAGATCTCCATTTGGCAATATTACACCCTCATAAAATTCTTTACCACCGGAGCCGCCTAGTAAGTTTATAAAGAGGTCTCCTTGATTAACGCTGAATGTTCCAGCAATTCCTGATGATGAAGTTGATCTCGGCGGCTTAGATGTGTAGTTATAGCGCTTTTCACGTTACTGAGGTATCGACAAGTTTTGCCAACAAAGGGTTTAAGCCCCTTGCCCATGGCTCATTCTGATGAAAAATGCTATGATTGCTTTGAGCGCATAGAGACAAGTGCTAATATTAGGAACAACAGCTTCGGAAATTTCCGATCCTCCTGGATAATAAATATAGCTATCGGAAATTTCCAATCCCTCTGGATAATTTGTCGGGGGAACGGCGAACGTAGTGATTTCCCTGGCAACAGCTTCGGAAATTTCCGATCCTCCTGGATAATAGATATAGCTATCGGAAATTTCCAATCCCTCTGGATAATTTGTCGGGGGAACGGCGAACGTAGTGATTTCCCTGGCAAGGGCTTCGGAAATTTCTGATTCTCCTGGATAATAGATATAGCTATCGGAAATTTCCAATCCCCCTGGATAATAGGTATAGCTAAATGTGTTATATTTTGGGTCATCAGAAAATGCCGGGGGACGTAATTGCGGAATTTCTCCACCCAATACCGCAGACCCAGAGCAATCTTCAAGTGGCATATATTGTTTAGCCATCGAAATCTCCTTAGTAATTGATAACGGAAAAAACTGAGAGATTTAGCTGGAATTACACTGATGGACAAAATTAACAAACCAACTCTGCTTTAACTCATACTACTCAGTCTTCTATGCTAAGATGATCCAAAAAACGCAAGTTTTTAAATTGATGGGCAAAAAAATTTTAACTTTACTCAATAACCAAATAGTTATATATAGATGTTTATTTTTGACAATAAAACCAATATTTTAATTAATTCTCAGGAATTAACCTTTAAAAGTGAATATGTTTGTGACTTTTCTCGCTATTTTCAGAATCGAGAATTTCTCAACGTAGATGCTTTACAACTCAGTGGTGATCATTTTGAAGGGTATCTTTCAAGGATCATCATCGATGAAGTGATGTTAGAATTATCGCAACGTAATTGTTTAACGAATGTTGCGGGAGTAATCCATTCTAAAATGTGGGTTTTTGCGATTCCTGTTCAGGTGAATTCTGTCTTCTTCCAAAATTTGTATCCATTAGAAAATAACTATCTGGGGATTATCCCCCCTAAATCAGAAATTTCCGTTTTTCAACATCCTTTTTCTAATCGTTTTCAGCTTTACGTTCATGATAAGTATCTGCAACAATTGTGCCAAACTTTAGAGCTACCAGAAGCGAAAAAGTTTTTAAATTCTTCCGCTTCTTCTATTGTGATTTGCCCATCGGAAAAAATTCGTCATCTCCAACAATCTTGTCATCAACTTTATCAAATGCTATTTAATTTAGATCGTCAACAAATATCTGGGCAAAGAAAAGCATTAAGATTAAATTTTGTCAAGCAAAAATTAAAAGAAGAAATTGTCAAAGATTTTCTTTTGACTTTAGCAGTAACCAAAGATATTAAAACTCCTAAAAACACTATCAGACGCACCTCTATTCTCAAAAAAGCAGAAGAAATGATGAGAAAAAATATGCGTTCTGATCTGACTATTCCAGCGATTTGTCAAGACTTAAAAGTAAGTCAACGCACCTTAGAATATATATTTAAAGACTTCTATCAAATGTCTCCTTACAATTATTTTAAATTGCTTCGTCTTAATGCTCTACATCAATCTCTTAACCAAAATAATCAGACAAAATTAATTTATGAAATTGCTGAAGAATTAGGTTTTTTTCACCGAGGATATCTGGCCTCTGATTATAAAAAACTGTTTGGTTACTTCCCCTCT
>NZ_JASJFE010000714.1:0-1693 GCF_030067735.1 Microcystis sp. M53598_WE2
AAATTTATTACTACTAAACCAGTGAAAGCCGCTAGGACATAGTTAACTATAGAATTATCAAAATAAGAGGCGAAAACCGTGCCGAAAATTGCCGTGTATAGTGCAGTCATAATCAGGGGATTTAACAAGGACCAGTAAACCCCCAGAAAAGAACCCCGATAGCGTCCCTTGAGATTACGTTCCACTAAAACACTAAGCAACTCGTAATATCGCCGCGCTGTTGACCATCTAGTTTTTGTCTGGAGATCGGTCATAGGGATAATTGTCATCTTGTCAGTATTCAGTGCTTTATTCTAAACGATTACCGTCAATTTTGTCTATCGATCGAGAGGGGAATCTAGTTTTTATCCAGTTCCCGACGACTCTCCCTCTCCGGAAAAAGTTCCCTTCCTAGGCCATTTATCTGGCTCAAAAAGCTTAAAAACCGCTAAAAGCCTCTTTTTTTAGGGTTGAACTCGGTTTTTAGGGACAGCCTCAGCTAATTGACCTAGACTCTAGCAGGTTTGCCAATAAAATAGACATCAGATAAGAGCCAAGAAATGCCGATTTAAACACAGCTAATCTCAGAAAAACCGGAGTCAAAGACCGATAACTGAACAACTTCCTAACAGCCAAACCAAGAATTTAATCTAATTGATGTCCCGTCAGTTCCACAAAGATATCTTCGAGATTGGAGGGACGGCAAATTACTCCAGTTTTATCGCTCAAACTGTCAAGATAGGCATTGGCATCAGCCACGGTGGGGAAGAATTTATAATCGATTTTATCGCCAACTTGTTTGATAACTAAACCCTCGCCATACTTAGTGCGAAAATCCCTTATAGTTCCTAATTCGATTAATTTGCCTGCGTCCATAATGCCAATTCTGCCTGGTTTTCCCGTGGCGTTATCCTGACAGAGAAATTCCACTTCTTCCATGTAGTGAGTGGTTAATAAAATTGTCATTCCTTGCTGATTTAAATCGCGAATTACTTCCCACAAACGACGACGATTTTGGGGGTCTAAACCGACCGTCGGTTCATCGAGAAAGAGTATTTTTGGTTCGTGAAGAAGAGCGCGAGCAATCTGTAAACGTCGTTTCATCCCTCCGGAAAGAGTTTTGGCAAGGGCAGATTTTCGATCGCTTAAACTGACATAATCTAAATAGCGATCGATTAATTCCTGTCTCTGGGGATTGGGGATATGGTGCATCCGGCCGTGAAATTCCATATTTTCCCAGACGGTTAATTCCCCATCAACGCTAATCTGTTGCAAGACTACCCCTATATTTTTCTTCACCTGATCGCGGTATTTTTTCACATCATACCCCGCCACTGCGATTTCTCCTTGACTTGCTTCGGTTAGGGTGATAATCATGCGGATTGTCGTCGATTTTCCCGCACCGTTGGGACCGAGTAAACCAAAGATTTCCCCTTTTTCGATGGCAAAGGAAAGCTCGTTAACTACTGGGAGATTGTTATAGATTTTAGAAACGCGATCGAGAGCAATAGCGGCGGTCATCGAAAATTTGGGTCTGAAACCCCGTCGTTCTACGACGGCTTTACCGTTAAATATTAGCGCATTTACACGATATATGCTAGAATGCGAGATATGGAAAAAGCCTATTCTTACCGATTTTACCCAACACCAGAACAAGAGTCGCTATTGCGGCGCACATTGGGCTGTGTAAGATTAGTTTACAACAAAGCTCTCC
>NZ_JASJFE010000715.1:0-2562 GCF_030067735.1 Microcystis sp. M53598_WE2
CAGTTACTAGAATTATGGCTCACTGGTGTGGGAATATATACTCTTTTTGCTGTTATTTTAACCTATCTTTTTTCGGCCGATAGTCTTTCTCTGGGAACATTTCCGGGGTTTTCCCGTCCGCAACTGCGTCATTTATACGCCCTGTGGAGTGGGTTAATGGGGCTGCTAGTATTACACCATATTATTCAGCGTTACCTGCTACTTTATTCTCCGGAAGGGGTAGTTTATGGTGCGGGTTATATCGATGTTCATGTTGGTCAATTTATTGAAATTATTCTGGGAATTATTGCAGGAATAACCTCTATATGGTTAGGAGAAAAAGCATTATTTGGTAAAAAAGACCGTCGCAAGTTATACAAAAATACTAAGAAAAAGTTGGTATTTTTCCCCTACTTAGTTCCTGTATTTCTCTATTTAATTGTTTGGATAAGTGGCACAATTATCAGTGGACTATTGCAAAGAACTGTCGTACAACCGAATGAATTAGTGAGAGAAAGACCCTATATCGAAAGAAGTATTCAATCCACAAGAGCGGCTTTTTCCTTAGATAGAATTGATGCCCAAGTTTTCGATCCACAGGCCGAATTAAATGCCGAAGTTTTAGAGAGAAACCATCTAACTATCGATAATATTCGTCTTTGGGACACCAAACCACTGCTAGAAACTAACCGACAATTACAGCAAATTCGCTTATATTATAAATTCCCCGATGCTGATATCGATCGCTATCGGGTACGAGTAGGATTGCCTGAAAAAATCGAAGAACGTCAAATATCTGAAAAACAACAGACAATTATTGCCGCTAGAGAATTAGATTATAGTGCGGTTCCCACTTCTGCTAACACTTGGGTGAATAAACATCTCGTTTATACCCACGGTTATGGGTTCACTCTTTCCCCGGTTAATTTAGTGGCTGCCGGGGGTTTACCCTACTATTTTGTCAAAGATATCGGCACAAATAAAGACGAAGGGGCCCTACAAACCTCTAGCGAATTAATTGATTATAGTATTCCCATTGGTAAACCCCGCATTTACTACGGGGAATTAACTAATAATTATGTGATGACTCCCACCACCGTAGAAGAATTGGATTTTCCTAGCGGGGATGGAAATGTCTATAATACCTACGATGGTAAGGGAGGAATCCTAGTGGGGACGGGGTGGAGACGTTGGCTATTTGCCCTTTATCTGCGGGATTGGCAAATGTTATTTAGCCAAGATTTTACTCCCGAAACTCGCTTATTAATGCGTCGTGATATCCAAAATCGTGTGCAAACTATCGCCCCTTTTTTAAATTATGATCGCAACCCCTATTTAGTAGCGGCAGATGTGGGCGATAGTAGTAGTAAATTACATTGGATTATTGATGCTTATACTATCAGCGATCGCTATCCCTATTCTGACCCGGGGAAAGATAAATTTAACTATATTCGCAATTCGGTCAAAGTGGTAGTGGATGCCTATCATGGAACGGTGAATTTCTATGTTGCCGATGAAAATGATCCAATCATTCAGACGTGGAGTAAAATCTTTCCTCATCTCTTTAAATCTTTAGCAGAAATGCCGAAAACTCTCCGCAGTCATATCCGTTATCCCGAAGATTTATTTAGTACCCAAGCGGAAAGATTATTAACCTATCACATGACCGATCCGCAAGTATTTTATAATCGGGAGGATCAATGGGAAATTCCCCTAGAAATTTACGGCACGGAACCCCAGGCTGTATCACCCTATTATTTAATCATGAAACTGCCCGATTCCGACAAAGAAGAATTTATTCTCCTCCATCCCTATACTCCCTCTAGTCGGCAAAATTTAATCGCTTGGTTAGCGGCGCGTTCAGACGATAGAGAGTATGGTAAGTTATTACTCTATCAATTTCCTAAACAAAGGTTAGTGTACGGACCGAATCAAATTGAGGCTTTAATTAACCAAGATCCAGATATTTCTCAACAGATTTCCCTTTGGAATCGGGACGGTTCTAAAGTTTTGCAAGGACATCTATTAATTATTCCCATTGAACAATCGCTGCTTTATGTAGAACCTTTGTATCTAGTGGCAGACCAAAATAGTGTCCCGACAATCGCTAGAGTAACAGTTGCTTATCAAAATAAAATTGTCATGGAACCAACCTTGAAGGAAGCTTTAGAAAAGCTATTCTCAGGTGATCAGAGCTAAATTGCCGCTAATTGGCCACAAATTAGCAAAAAAAGCTGATGCTGGTTCCAGAACGATCCTCAATATCCCCGAATTTGCCCAGAAAATTGCCTGCTCTGGTTAATCAGCCAATTTTAAAATCCAGTATCATCAAAGGATTGAGTTATGCTTTTAATTAGAAAAGTGGGCAATTAATTCTGTGCGAGATAAATTAATTATTAAAGGGGTAAACTCCTCCACTGGTAATAATAAAATGCGCTCGATGATTAGGGACAAATCTGGGTCTAAACTACCAAAACGAGCTTTCAATAAATTTTCTATCACCAGACGTTCTCCCTGTTGAAGACCCTGTTGAAGACCTTGTTGAAGACCTTGTTGAAGACCCTGTTGAAGACCTTGTTGAAG
>NZ_JASJFE010000508.1:0-2991 GCF_030067735.1 Microcystis sp. M53598_WE2
TAGGATATTTGGCTGAAATGGGATGGGATTCACAGCCTTGTATTCCTTAGGCTTGGCAAGAAGAAAAAACCACGATAAAGTTACCACCAATTGAAGGTAAAAGACTAAATATTTTAGGAATAATGAAACGAGATAATCAATTATTTTATGAGACACAGGTCGGAACGGTTACTAGCGAGATAGTTATCAATTTTCTGGATAAATATTGCCAAAATATAGAGTTGGAGACTCATTGGTTAATCTCTCAAAGAGTTGAACTAGCTTCCCCTCAGAGCGTCAATCCTATTCTTAATCAATGTGAATCAGTAGGCCGACTCCTGCTAACTTTGATTCGCGCTCTTGAAAATAAATAACCCCCACACCCTACACCCCACACCCTACACCCCACACCCTACACCCTACACCCCACACCCTACACCCTGCTCCCCACCCTGGGATGAATTCGACGCAATCGCAAGGCATTCGTCACCACGGAAAGGGAACTTAAAGCCATGGCAGCACCGGCAATAATCGGATTGAGCAGAAAAGGATAGAGGACTCCGGCAGCGATGGGAATGGCAATCAGGTTATAAATAAAAGCAAAAAAGAGATTTTCTTTGATATTTCCCATTGTTGCCCGACTTAACTCAATAGCAGTCACAATTCCCTGTAAATCTCCCGAAATTAAGGTTATATCGCTTGCAGCGATCGCTACATCGGTCCCCGTGCCAATGGCAATACCTAAGTCCGCTTGCGCCAATGCGATCGCATCATTGATACCATCGCCAACCATGGCGACTATTTTCCCTTTTTTCTGCAAATATTCGATTTTTTCGGCTTTTTCTTGGGGACGGAGTGCGGCAAAAAAGCGCCGGATACCCAACTCGCTGGCGATCGCCTCTGCGGTTTCGAGGTTGTCCCCCGTCATCATCATCACCTCTAAGCCCATTTTTTTGAGCTTGGCGACCACTAAGGAAGAAAAAGGTTTTAAAACGTCGGAAATGGCGATCACCCCCTCTAAACGCCCGTTAACCGCTATCCAAGCCACGGTTTTTTTCTGCCATTCCCAATCGTGGGCGACTTTTTTAAGAACTTTTGTTTCAACTCCTTGACGTTCTAACCATTGTTGTGTACCGATTTGCACTAAATCCGACCCGACTTTTCCCTGCACTCCTGACCCAGTTATTGAGTCAAATTCGCTTACTTCTAGGGTTTTAATCTGATTTAACTGCCCATATCTAACTATTGCTTCTCCTAGCGGGTGTTCAGAATGATTCTCCACCGATACGACTAACTGCAGCAGCGATAATTCCCGTCCATCCCTCACCCCCTCGCGAGTCAAGAAGTCCGTCACCGTTGGTTTCCCCTGGGTGAGAGTTCCCGTTTTATCGAGAACAATAGTAGTAATACCCTGGGCCAATTCTAAACTTTCGGCATTTTTAATTAAAATTCCCTGTTTTGCTCCCTGTCCTGTTCCCACCATAATCGAGGTGGGTGTAGCTAATCCTAGCGCACAGGGACAAGCGATAATTAGGACTTCCACCATTGTAATCAAAGCGAGGGTGAGATTACCCGTGCGGAGAATCCAAAATAGGAAAGTTATTACGGCAATAATCATCACCACCGGCACAAAATAAGCAGTCACTCGATCGACTAATCTTTGTATAGGTGCTTTTGATGCTTGCGCGGTTTGCACTAATCGGACAATCTGAGCTAAAACCGTATCTTTTCCCACCCGTAACGCTTGCATTTGTAGGCTACCGGTTTTATTAATTGTCGCACCGATTACCTGTTGATTGACGGTTTTTCGCACGGGTAAACTTTCCCCCGTCACCATCGATTCATCAATGCTAGAACTGCCTTGGATAATTATGCCATCGACGGGAATTTTTTCCCCCGGACGCACTAAAATCATATCTCCTACTTTCACCTCTTCGATCGGTAGATCCAGCGTCTGTTCTTCCCTAATCACCCTAGCAGTTTTTGCCTGTAATCCCATTAATTGTTTAATAGCGGCGGCCGTTTCTTTTCTGGCACGTTTTTCGAGGAAACGACCGAGTAAAATCAGAGTAATGACGATAGCTGATGCTTCGTAATAGACATGGGAATTAAACCCCTGTTTTTCGATAAAATCGCTCCCGAAGGTTAAAAACAGGGAATAAAAATAGGCGGCACTGGTTCCCAAAACTACTAAAGTGTCCATGGTGGCAGTGCGATTTTTAAAGGCTTTCCAAGCATTTTTATAAAAACTTTGACCACACCAAAATTGGACGGGAGTAGCGAGAATTAATTGTAATAAGGGAGCGTGTAACCAGTGGGGAATAAAAGATAGAGATAAACCCGTCATCATCGGCAAAGAACCGATAAAAAGTATAATGCTAATAACAATAGCGATCGATAGTTTAGTGAGAAGTTCTTTTTCTGGCCTGGATTCGAGATTAATTTCCGTTATCGGTGTAGCCCGGAAACCGGCATCCCTAACTTTTGCTTGAATAGTGTTAAGATCGGTACGCTTGGGATCATAGTCCACATCCACCTGTTCCATGCCAAAATTAACTTGACATTGAATCACTCCGGGGATAGATTTAATTATCCGTTCGATCGAATTAGCACAACCAGCGCAACTCATCCCGGCGAGTTTGAGAGTTTGATGGGTCATAATTTTAATAGCAGCGGAAGTCAGCAAGAAAATCCCCTGCAGCAGAGTTATATCTTTAGGATAAAATATTCCCCTAGCTGCAGGGTCAAGAATCCTCTGTTAATTTTTCTGAATAGATATGAAGAAATGTCAAAAAGAGTGCTTATATTTTCCTAACACACCCTTAATTTTTGTGGACAAATTTCAATTAGGGCTTGCTGAATAAATCTAAAAACCTTGTTGGGTAAGACTTTTAGACTTTTTGTCAATCAAAAAGTACCGGATATGCGAGTGATCGGGGGGAAAATTCCTGGACTTTTTCCCTGAAAATTAGGTAATTGACCCCCTCAAAATCGGTAAAACCCTACACCCCA
>NZ_JASJFE010000860.1:0-4945 GCF_030067735.1 Microcystis sp. M53598_WE2
CAGGCTTCTGTAAGGGAGCGAAAGTCTGAGGAGAGAACCACCTCTGGGTGGGATTTCGCCAGGAATCTAATTCAAGTGGACTCGTTGAGCCAGAAATTCACAGCAGTGATGCTAGAAGAATCCACGTCCGTTTACGGCGTGGGGTATGTCAAACTAAAAATTGTCTTAATATTCTAACCCTGTTGATCATGAAATCTCGTTATCGGCTGCGTCTTCAGATCTGTCTTGTCTTTCTTATTATCGCCCTGACGAGTTTGTCTCCTTGGCTAACCTCTAGCGCCTATGCGGGGATCGATGATGATCGCCTCGATGGTAATATTTTTGTGGTCTATGCGGGTAATGGTTCCCTCGTACCACCGCGTCTAAATTTAGCGGAAACTTTTCAACGGAAAATTCCAGCTATAATCGTCTATTATCTGGATGATAGTAGTGATTGTAAGCAATTTGCGGCGATTGTCTCCCGTTTTCAAGAGTTTTACGGTCGCGCCGCCAGTATTATCCCCGTTACTGTCGATTCTATCCCCTTAAAGTCTTCCTATCGTCCCGATGAACCGGGTTACTATTATCGCGGTGGGGTTCCCCAAACGGTGGTTTTAGACCAACAGGGTAAAGTGGTTTATGATGGTTTGGGCAATGTTAAATATGAAGATGTGGATGATGTCTTAAGAAAGGTTTTTGATCTTTTGCCTCGATCAGAATCGGTAGAGTTAAAAAGACGCTCTTTTAACGAGTTTAACGCTGAATTGCGCTAGTTACCTCTTTTTTATCCTCAATTGAACCAAAAATAATCATTTAGAGATGCTGTCAGCAGCGTCTCTATCTTGTTTTTAGGAACAATAAAATTATTTACTTATTGCTTTTATTATCATTTAAGATTTATTTTAATCAATAAATGCTAGGCAATTCAGATTTTATCTGGAGTAATATTTGAAAAATATTTGCAACAGTGCCAGACTAGAAAAAGTTTGCTAACCTAATTATACTGAGAACAATAATCATTCTTATAGGTGTGAGAGACAGCAATGAAAATCAAGCAAAATTTCCTAACAGCTGCGATATTACTGGGTTTTTCTGGTCCGGTACTGGCTAATAGTCTCGAAAACCTCTCTAGTAACCCCATGGCACAGGTAACAAGTGTCAATCAATTGCGGGATGTTTCTCCCACCGCCTGGGCTTTTGAGGCCTTAAGAAGTCTCGTGGAGAGGTATGGTTGTATAGTAGGTTATCCTGACCGCACTTTTCGCGGTGAACGCGCTTTAACTCGTTGGGAATTTGCCGCCGGGTTGAATGCTTGCTTAAATACCCTGGAAAGATTGATTCAAGAAGGAGTAGCGGTATTAAAAGAAGATCTAGACAGAATCAAGCGATTAGTCAAGGAATTCGAGACAGAATTAGCGACATTAGGGGCAAGAGTTGATAACTTAGAAAATCGAGTCGCTTTTCTGGAAAATAATCAATTTTCCACCACTACTAAATTAACTGGGGAAGTGGTGATGGCATTATATGGGGTAGCCACAGGAGAAAAAAACGGTGGTGAAGGAATTCCCCAAGTGCCAGCTTTTGGTTATCGGGCCCGTTTAGAATTAAATACTAGCTTCACAGGCAAAGATTTACTCTATACCCGTCTAGCAACGGGAAATATTGCCGATTTAGCCGATACCACCGGAACTTTTCAAAGTACCTTAGCCTTTACCCAACCCGACGGCAACGATTTATTGCTAGAAGTTTTAAACTACAGTTTCCCCGTAACGGAAAATATCCACCTCTGGTTAGAAGCGACGGGAGGTGCTAAAGATGACTTTACCAATACCCTCAACTTTTTGGATGGAGATGGTGCTAGTGGGGCGCTTTCCGCTTTTGGTACCCGCAATCCCCTTTATTTTGCCCCCGGACAAACTGGACTCGGTTTACAGGGTAATTATGGGGCTTTGCAATTCAGCGCCGGTTATCTTGCTGGGGATGCTAACGATCCTAACCCGGGTGCGGGTTTATTTAACGGTTCCTATACTGCCCTAGGGCAGCTGGGTTATGTTCCTAACGAGAATTTTGGTATTGCTTTATCCTACCTTCATGGTTATAACCAATTAGATACGGGAACGGGAAGCCAGCGCTCGAATTTCCGATTTTTCACCGAAGAACTATTCGGGGAGGCTGTCCCGACAATTAATAATAGTTTGGGTTTACAATTTACTTGGCGAATTGTCGATGGTTTTGTCCTCGGTGGTTGGGGTGGTTACACAAAAGCTATCACCCTTAGCACCTTAGATGGACAACTAGAACGCGGGGATTTAGATATCTGGAATTGGGCGGTAACTTTGGCTTTTCCTGATTTATTTAAGGAAGGAAATACCGCTGGTATTATTGTTGGTATGCAGCCCTGGGTGTCTAGTTCTAGTATTAGATTAAATGATGGTAGTTCCACTAATGATCCCGATACTTCCTTTCATATCGAAGGATTTTATGAGTGGAAACTCACCGATAATATTGCCCTTACTCCGGGGGTAATCGTGATTACTTCTCCCAACTCAAATAACAACAATTCCACCTTAGTTATCGGTACTATCCGAACGACTTTTACTTTCTGATTTGTCCAGGCAGCCGGTCAGAAATAAAGATAAAGTATGACGGGATTTGACATCATTTCTCGACGGCTGGCTGCTGTTCCTGCGTTTCGCACTCTAAACTAACTGAATTAAGGGGCATTTATGGTATTTTTAGAGGCAATTTAGCCTACTTTTGTGGTTTCCTTTTCATGGCGATACAATGAAGTTACTGCCACTTAATGAAACCTCTATGAACCTCATCCTTCCCTCTAAACTTCTGCAAACAGTACAAATGACTGAAGCTCAAATGCTCACGGAAATCGCTGTCATGCTTTATCAGCAGCAACGCCTTCAATTTGAACAAGCAGCCGAACTAACGGGAATGGCACTCGATGATTTCTACCAATTGCTAGTATCGCGTAATATCCTCACTCCACCCACTGACCCTGACGACGAACCAAAAGAACTCATCCTCACCAGTCTTTGTATTTCTCTTCAGCAAGCTAAAGAAGGCAAAGTACATCCCATCTCTGAACTCTGGGATGGCATAGATGACTGAAGAAATTCCCTCTATTAAGCTCCTTTTCTCTGATGAATTCAAGGATCGACTTCGCACCCTCGCCAAACGCTATCGGAGCATTCGTACTGACCTACAACCTCTAATTGATGACCTTCAGATAGGCAAATTCATCGGCGATCAAATACCAGGAATAGGCTACACTGTCTTTAAAGTTCGCCTCAAAAACAGCGATATTCAAAAGGGCAAAAGTAGCGGCTATCGTGTTATCTATCAACTTAAAGACAATGGTTGTGTTTTGATGCTCCTCATCTATACCAAATCTGACCAAACAGACATCCCAGCGCAGCAAATTCAAGACATCATTAATAAGTTTGACAATTTTTATAAGTATTAATAGATGCCAAAAATAAACCCTCTCAAGATTGAATGAAGGGACATCGATGGTATTTTTAGAGGCAATTTAGCCTACTTTTGTGGTTTCTTTTTCAGTGGATTTAGGGGGTTTTAGTTGGCAACTGATAATAAAGCCTCTTCTATTGGCTTTGGTAACTCAATAGCATGAAACCGATTCACAGAAAAAGCGTAATCTTCACCACTTTCATCAATAACCCGAATTAGACTGTTTATTTCTGCTGTCTCATCAGGGATAACGCGGTATATTTTGCCCACCTCTAGTGAAGCTTCGTAGCCTTCATTATTGAGACAAACTGCGAACTTATTTGTTGGAGATGACTCTATTTTCATGGTCAATCTAGAAAGGGTAACTTGAGCTTAAATTCTTTTTTGCCGATGCCATGAGCTTCATACCAATGAACTTCAGCTAACCTTACTATACCATTGGCAAGCTGAACTTGGGCTATGCCCTTTAATTTTCTCCATTTACCTTTGCCATACTGTTTTTGCAACCGTTCCCGATTACGAATTCCTGTTCCTGTGGCAATAATCTCGATATTCGTGATATCGCTGATAATCTCAAAGTCCACGATCGATCAAGCAATCTTCAAGAGTGGCCTTTCATTATAGCATCTATTGCCAAAAAAGAGATATAAAAAAACAAAACCCCCTCAAGATTGATTGAAGGGGCATTTATGGTATTTTTAGAGGCAATTTAGCCTACTTTTGTGGTTTCTTTTTCGGTGGATTTGGATGGTTTTAGTTGGCGCTTGAGGGTTGAAGCTGCGCCGGAGCCGAAGGTGATGATACTCAAACTGTTATTTTTTGTACTGTAGATTTTTTGGTTATTTCCTTAGGATGTCTGAACAATTGACCTTCATTTTGGTAGAAAACTTCATACTCCGGGGCTGGTTCAAGACGTAACTGTTTCCATAAACTAATTCCTTCTTGTTTAAAATCCATTTCAGCTTGCTGATTAGGAAAATCTGATAAAGGTGGATAGTCTTGATTTAAAGTCTTATCGTAAGTATCCTGCCATGGGTTTAAACGCTGAATAGTTTCTTTACTTAATGGTAATTCTTCAGGAGCAATGTTATCAATTTCATCTACTCCCCAAAGTGGGTAACTTCCATAATCTGCCCAAAGTTTGATTCTGATTGCCATAACTATCATTCCTGAATAAGTTTATTAATTAATCGCGTTGGAGTTGGATTAGCACTCACTAAGTAACCATTATGACTAATTTCTAGAGAAACATACTGAATAATTCCATTGATTTCTACTTGATAAATTATGCGACTTTTTCCTTGTATGCCAATAATTGTCCCCTCACTAATAGCTGTTATAATTAAATCAGGAATTTGTTCTTCGGCAATACCTCTCTGGAGGAAATCTTCTCGATGATTTTCTAGAATATGCAGTAATCCAGAACCTCTCTCTCCTCCTTTTCCTGTTTCTAGAAAAACAATTTTCCCGCTAGGATCTTTAG
>NZ_JASJFE010000801.1:0-3627 GCF_030067735.1 Microcystis sp. M53598_WE2
AGACGCCAGGTTTGGAAGCACGATTCTCTCAAAATCTTGCACCTGTTTCGCAAGAAAAGCCACAAAACCCCTACCTTGCCTACATTTCACATTTATTCAGCAAACCCTACATATAGTTTATTTTTTGCAAATTCCCTTGGTTTTTTGCCGCATTTATCAACAAGATTAAGCCGTTTCCTCACTCCCTCCCGCATGAATCATTGCCCCTTGCCTCTTGCCCGACTCCTGAGGGGCTTTTCTTTGTCACAGAATTGACATCCGGCCGTTATAGTCCTGACAAATGAGGGTTATATGCTAAAGTTAATCCAGCAAAGGAATAAATCATTTCCCCTAACCCAGCTTTCCTCAAGCTTCCCACACAGGGTCTAGGGGAAGTTTATTTTTCTGCTGATTTTACCCGTTCTTTGCTCACAACATGGTCAAAATAAATCCCCGTCCCCGCGCCTTTACCTCCCATGGAGAAAACCGCTACCCGGCCGGAAAAGAAAATTTTTCTAGAACTTGACGAGCCTTGAGGGTAGGGAAGACAGTCAGGCAGACTAACCTAAAAAGGTTTTTGGGGCGAAAATATAGTTTCTTGGCCTTCTGTCTCCCTCAACACAGTCTTAGCTCTGATGGCGAGCATAATCATCCTGAAAACGGACTATATCATCCTCTCCTAAATATTCCCCATTTTGCACTTCAATTAACACCAATTTGATCACCCCGGGGTTTTCCAGACGGTGAGCGGTACACTGCGGCACATAAGTGGACTGATTGGCTCCGAGAATTTCTTCGTTATCTCCACAGGTGACTTTTGCCGTCCCCGAAACGACAATCCAGTGTTCACTGCGATGGTAGTGCATCTGTAAACTGAGACGATGACCCGGATTCACTTCAATTCGCTTGATTTTATAACCAAGACCTTCTTCTAGGGTGGTGAAAGAACCCCAGGGCCTAAATTCTGTTGCTGCCGATTCTACGCTCGAAATAAGCTGAAATGGTGCCACATCTTGAGATGCGATCATTATATTATGTCTCCATTGCTAGGTCTGATCTTAGTCCAAGATAGCAGCAAAAACCCTAGATGGCATCTAAATCAGTGATCAGTAAACAGTAATCAGTGAACTGAAAACTCAAATCTGATCACTGATCACTGATTTAGTCTTCGTCGGTGTTGAGAATACGGGGAACCCGGAAATAATCCCCTTCTGGGGCCGGCGATTCTTGCACTAAGACCTCGTGATCGGGATAAAGTCTATTACTATCGGCGCGAGTGATATTTTGAATTTCGATCGCTCGCGTGGTGGGTAGCACATTTTCCGTGTCTAATTCGCTTAACTGCTCGAAATAATCGAGGATTCCGCTTAATTGCAGCGCAAATTGTTCTTCTTCGCCGCTATTAATCTCTAAACGGGCTAAATGGGCGATTTTTTCAACTGTAGCTCGATCGATCATGGGAGAAATGGGGAATTATGAATGATGAATGATGAATTGGGGAGTGGGGGAGTGAGGGAGTGAGGGAGTGGGGAGAATAAATAAAAGCAATCTCCTGACTCCTGAATTCTGTCTCCTGTCTCCTCAATTTAGAAGAAAACATCAATTTCCGATCGCCCGGTGATTTTCAGCCAGTTTTGGGCTTCAATGTAGTTATTGGGGGCTAATCGGATGGCTTGTTTCCAGTATTCTGCCGCTTTGTCGTAGAGTGCTTCCGCTTCGGCCTGTTGTCCGTCTTCTCTGGCTTTTTCCCCTTGAAAATGGTAAATAACGGCGATATTATTCAAAGCGGAGGGCATTCTGGGATTAAGTTGGATAGCTTCTTCGTAGTATTCCAGAGCCTTTTCATGCTCGCCGTTACTAGCGTGGATAATGCCGATATTGTAGAGGATATAACTGCGATCGTTAGGATCCTCTTCTAATGTTAAAGCCTCATAGTAATTATCGAGGGCTTCGGCGTATTCGCCGTCAGCTTGGGCAGACATCCCATCGCGGTAATAAACAAAGGCTTCCTTGGCTTTTTTATTGGCGGGGAGTATCTTTAAAATGATATCCGCCATGACGGTAAAAGATTTATCAATAAAGTTATCGTTACGTTGAGTGCGTGGCATAGTTAGGACAAGTAGGCGATCGAGATGACTATCTACCTTTATAGCACTCGCCAGCAACCCTAGGGCTGTTTTTCCGATTTTTCTCGACCACGGGTTCCATTTAGAGGGTCTTGGCTGGGCTGGGGGCGAACGTTATTTTCCAGCCAAAAAAATCCCCCTAGCAAGGGGCAACTATAGGGCTTACTAATCTTTATCCTTTGCGTCCCGATTGGGAAAATGTCAAATCTGCTAGGGACGGGCGACGGTTCCTTCCAGTGGTGAGACCTTAACGGTTTATTCTCCAGCCGAGAATTTCACTACCACCCTTGTTGCTCCAACGACCATTGACGCAACTCTACCTAGGGTTTGCTGAAAAAGTTTGTTGGTGGGGTTAGGAGTCGGTCGTCAGTAGTCAGTAGCCGGTCGTCGGGAGTTTCAGGCTTTGTTGCCCTCTCTTTTTGTACTAACCTATGTACTATAAAAAGGATAATGCCAGGTTTTTGAAGGTCTCAATCCGATTTTCGCAGCATGAACATCGGATTTTAACAGGTCAAAAGCCTTATTTTAAAAGGGTTTTACCATTATTCAGCAACCCCTACCTAAGATTTAGATTTTTCCCTGTTGGTTGCTTTAAGTGAGTAGATTGGTTGCATGGTGTTAGGTGTTATCCCATAACCGAACCTACCATCCAAAAATTAAATTCTTTTTCCCAAACCAATACCCGCTAAACCCAAGGCTAACAGAGCAAGCGAGGCAGAAGGTTCGGGGATTGTTTTAAATTGAATCTCTGCAAAGCCACTACGACCGCCCCCATAGTTACTCTGAACATTAAATCTAACCTGAGTCGCCAAGACTCCGGCAAAAGTGATGTCATTACTCGGACCCACAGCAGTATTCAAGTTAGATCCTTGGGCGAATACAAAAGGGTTAGTTGTGGTGCCAAGGAGATCTTTCCAAGTCGTTCCATCGTTGTATTGAACCCACACATTTCTAAGTCCCCGGTTGGGAGTATTACTATCACCGCTAAGGTTCCAGAATTTAAACCCACCGAGAATTACGGGGGTAACACCGGTGAACTGAAAAGTGATAGTACCAGTTGTTGCGTTGTTTGACTGCCAAGAAGTGCCAAAAGAAGTAGTACTTGACGCAACGTGAAGAGGACCCACACTATTTGGCACTAACCCTGCCCCGTTGACGGTATTGATTATATTAAAACCACTTTGAGTCCCCATACTCGTTGAGACAGTCACGCCGGCTTGGGCGTTTTGTGCTACACCCAACATTAGTCCTAAAGTGGCAGTGGATAAAGCAAGAGGTGAAATAGCGAGTTTCACTAGAAAATCTCCTTGAATAGAATATAGGCCAAGTTAAGTTGATGCCACGCACCCTATCAGATCGTATTTGTTTTTTTTGCCCTTGTCTGTTACTTTTTATACAGTTTTTTTATTGTTTTATGGTATGGGAATAGGGAGACACGGGGACAGCACCGCTCAACTAAACTTACCGAAAACTTGGGTTTAAGGTTCCCCGCCATGCCCGCGTAGCAGAGGGCGGCTTTTAG
>NZ_JASJFE010000559.1:0-3819 GCF_030067735.1 Microcystis sp. M53598_WE2
ATGGCTTTAGAAACTTTCGGAATTTTTGGGTTAGAAGTATGTTATCTTGGCATCTTGTATGTTGATTTAGCATAAAGGGTAACGAAGAGCCATTTATTTAAGCTCAGATTTATATCGTGTTCATCATGTTTATATACAGGACAATCACCAAAATATCGTATATGCTGTATATGTGGGCTGGATTCATGTAGAGGGATTGAAAAATTCGGTTACAGAAATCATCAGACAGCTATGTTATATCAACGATGAAGCAAAGAATAGCTAATAGCGTGATGTCTTGGACAATTTTTTAATTTTCGCTGCGCTATACTGCCATTATTGAGATTAAACCAGCATTTATGCGTCAATCCCCCCGTATTCTAGCACTCGATTTTGATGGTGTTCTTTGTGATGGCATGATCGAGTATTTTCAGATTAGCAAACGCACCTATGAAACCCTTTGGCCGGAAATAATTCCCGAGGATTTTTTCCCGAGGTTTTCGCAACTTCGTCCCGTTATCGAAACCGGTTGGGAAATGCCTTTACTGTTGCGATCGCTCGTTCTCGGTATTCCCGACGGGGAAGCTTTAAATAATTGGCCGTCAATTGCTCAAAATCTGCTAGAAAGGGATAAAATAGCGAAAAAAGTTCTCTCAAATGCTCTCGATGGTCTTAGGGATCAATGGATTGAGTCGGATCTAGAGTCTTGGTTAGCCTTACATCAATTTTATCAACCCGCGATCAATCGCCTGGCCTCTCTTTTAGACTCGGATTTTTTGGTCTATATTATCACTACAAAAGAAAGTCGTTTTGTCAAGCAATTGTTACAAAAAGTAGCAATTAATTTTCCGGCAGCGAGATTAATTGGCAAGGAAATTAAACAGCCGAAATACCTGACTATTCAGCAAATACTGGCTAATTTACCCGAATCTCCCGCTAATTTGTGGTTTGTCGAGGATCGTCTCGATGCGTTGGAATTAGTGCAGCAACAAGCCGATTTAAACGATGTGGGCTTATATTTAGCCGATTGGGGATATAATACCGCCCAAATGCGCCAAAAAGTTGCTCAAGATACCCGCATTAAGCTTTTATCCCTATCTCAATTTGCGGCAGACTTCACCCACTGGTAGAGTCGGTGACGAAAAATATTAAAACTTCGTCCATTCCCCCATGAGCATTGTTAAGCTTTCTTCATACACTTGTACTAATTGTCAATTTCTTCTACAATGGTCATAGGTCGATATTCCAAAAATTTTGTGGAGCTATGATTGACTGCCTGACTGTGGCTCGCTACTTTATTATCAGAGCTTACGAGGATGGTATGGACGCTGAAATGACTAATATGAAAGTCCAAAAGCTTTTATATTATGCACAGAGCTTGCATTTGGCCCTATACGATGAACCATTGTTTAAGGAGGAAATTCAAGCATGGCGTTACGGTCCGGTTTGTCCTGCTGCTTATAAGTTCTACAGTGATTTTGAGGCTGAACAATTACCAATTCCTCGCCAAGAATCCTTATCTGGGCTGCCATCGGAGAAAAAAGAACTTTTAGCAGAAATTTGGCAATATTTCGGTAACTACCACGCCTATCGGTTGAGTGATATGACTCACGCGGAATTTCCCTGGAAAAAGGCTCGTAAAGGTCTGCCACCAGAAGAAAGTTCCACAGAGCCAATTCTCCTTGATGATATGAAAGCATTAGGTTATCAAAAGCTTGATTTGATAGAACAGGAACATCCGGCCTACAAAGCAGCCATGTCTGAAGTTTTGAAGGAAGCATTGGCGACGGAATCTTCTCATCCTATTGGGAAAGGAGAAGTGCATGACTGGCTCAATTCCCTTCTCGATTGAATCTTCTGACAACTTCGAGCGCTCTTTCAAAAAACTGGCAAAAGTTCACAAAAATAGCTTTGTTGAACTTATTGCCAAAACTTTAGAGGATTTAATCGATGACCAATATCCCCATAACTCCCGTCAGGAACCTCTACCGGGGAAAATTCAGTTGCCGGAAGGCTGGACTTTTCACAAGCTCGATATCCGGGTTTCAAAAGGTGCTGCGGGGCAAATTAGATTAATGTATTTGGTGAGCGCGACTACCTACACAATTAAACTGGTTTGGATTTACAGCCATGAGCAGTTTGTCAAACGTCCTGCTGATGCCGATTTAAAAGCTATTATCCGAGATATTCTGGATTTTTAGGCAGAAATCTACTTCTTGGTAGGTTAGGACGCATATTAAACTGATGGGTAAACTATCTAACTTATCGTCGTCTAACCCACCCGACATTATCTGCTATACTAAAAAGCGTAGTCGTTATGAGTTGCATTTACGGTTATGACTGTCGAGAATTTAGTCATTATTGGTTCGGGACCCGCGGGATATACGGCGGCGATTTATGCGGCGCGTGCGAACTTAAAACCCTTGATGTTTGAGGGTTTCCAAGCGGGAGGCATTCCGGGGGGACAATTGATGACCACCACAGAAGTAGAAAATTTCCCCGGTTTTCCCGAAGGAATCACCGGTCCGAAGCTGATGGAAAGAATGAAGGAACAGGCCGAAAGATGGGGGACCCAATGCTATACCGAAGATGTTATCTCGGTGGATTTAAGTCAGCGTCCTTTTGCCATTCGTTCCACCGACCGGGAAGTTAAGGCTAATAGTATTATTATCGCCACGGGAGCCACTGCCAAACGCTTAGGATTACCCAGCGAGGCCCAATTCTGGAGTAACGGGATTTCTGCTTGTGCTATCTGTGACGGTGCTACACCGATATTTAGAGAGGAAAACCTCGCTGTAATCGGTGGCGGTGACTCGGCGGCAGAAGAAGCCGTATATTTAACTAAATACGGCTCTCACGTCCATTTATTAATTCGCGGGGAAGCGATGCGTGCCTCGAAAGCAATGCAGGACCGGGTGTTAAATAATCCGAAAGTTACCGTTCATTTTCACACCCAAGCGGTGGATGTGTTCGGTACAGGCAGTAAAATGGCAGGAATACGCATTAAAAACTCGCAAACGGGAGAAATCAGTGAATTAGCCGTTAGAGGGTTATTTTATGCCGTCGGTCACACTCCCAATACTTCCCTATTCCAAGGACAACTAGAATTAGACGAGGTGGGTTATGTGAAAGTCAAACCGGGAACCGTTGCTACCAGCGTCGAGGGGGTTTTTGCCGCCGGAGATGTGCAGGACCACGAATACCGTCAGGCAATCACTGCCGCAGGTACGGGGTGTATGGCGGCGTTATTGGCAGAAAGATGGTTATCGGAGCATAATTTAATCCAAGAATACCGTCAATCAGCCACTTCTGAACATTACGAGACGAAAACCGTTAGCGAAACCCCGGCCGATACGGAGGAAACTTTTGATATTCACAAAACCCGTCACGTTGGGGGTTATGCTTTGCGGAAATTATTCCATGATGGCGATCGCTTGTTAATGGTAAAATATGTTTCTCCCACCTGTGGCCCCTGTAAAACCCTGAAACCGATTTTAGATAAAGTGGTCGATGAGTACGATGGCAAAATTTATTTTGTGGAAATTGACATCGAAGCTGACCCAGAAATTGCCAAAATGGGTCAAGTAACCGGTACTCCCACGGTACAATTCTTTAAGGAGCGGGAATTAGTGAAAGAAATGCGCGGAGTCAAACAAAAAAGCGAATTTCGTCAAGTAATTGAGAGTTATCAATAATCAGTTATCAGTTATCAGTTATCAGTTATCAGTTATCAGATGTGAGTTTTGAGTTTACTGTTTACTGAAAAAGCTCCCCACACCCCACACCCCACACCCCACACCCCATGCTAGAGGCCTTACAATTTGATTTTATGCGCCATGC
>NZ_JASJFE010000264.1:0-4488 GCF_030067735.1 Microcystis sp. M53598_WE2
CGGGACTTTTTCCCTGAAAATTAGGTAATTGGCCTCCTCAAAACCGATAAAACCCCACACCCCACACCCCACACCCTGCCCCCACAAAAAACTTTTTCAGCAGACCCTAAATATTGATACTATTGGGTATGCGAGAGGGTTTCAGGAAAATATAAGGCGTAAATCGGGTTAAATTGCGCCGATCGATCTCATTTTCGATCGCTTTTAATTTAGCTTGGAAAACCGCCAAAATCGGGTAAGCACGTTGATCTGGGAAAGCACTTCGGGATGGATAACCAAAACGGTTAAATTGAAAAGCTGTTAAAGTCTGCATAATTTCCAATTGATAAGCGGCCTGGGCCTGGGGCGGCAAAAGACGGAGAATATAATCTATATCCACTTCCTCAGCTGCTTTGGGAGGGGATTGATAACCCGCTAGGGGAATATTGGGGCTAAAGGCGAGATAATCGTATTGAGGATAATTAACCGCCGCGTGTTGTGGTCCGGCCACAAAAATTATCTGGGTGACAACTTCGACTAATTTGGCTAAAGTGTCTAATTCTCCGTCAGAAACTAATTTTTTGATGCCTCCACCTTCAGATGACATCAATTTTCGCGCCCAAGCTTGTAATTCTGTATCCTCGTTTACGTCCGCGTCGGAAGTATAGTAAAGACTTAGGTAATCTTTGACGTAGGTTTCCGTTGCTTGCCAAAGTAAGAGAGCATCGTCTCGGTAGGGGTAATCTGGTAGTAGGGAGGTATCCTGGACCTGGCGCAATTCTAATTGCTTTGGTAGGGCATAATCGGCGAAATTATCCAATCTTTGACGATAGGAACTCTTAATTAGCTCGATAGATGCTTCTAGGGTCCCCGCTAATAGACGATCAACGAATCCGCCGGGGTTAATTAACTCGCTCTCGGCTAAACTATTAATAGCGAGGGTAAATTGAAAATGAGGTCTTAATAGAATTGCCAGAGGATGATTAAGTGCTAACTCGGTAGCTGTGGCTAAAACAAAAGCTTCCGCTACTAAATGGGTATGGCTGAGGTGACTAACTAATTCATGGTGATTTCCGTCGGCAATTTGCACGAAAATTTTCGCCATTAACCAATTAAGTCCGTCATCGGGGGTATAGATGCGCTGATTAGGTAGGGTCGGATCCTGATACAATTGAATGGCAACTGGTACTAATCCCCCTTGACCCCGTAAACCTCTAGCACGCCAACAGAAAAGGACAAGAGGTGCTGTCACAGTTTTCATACCCCTTTGATAACTGCCTAAAGTTAGGTGGTGTAGGGGGGCATAATCTGCTAGAAATAAGTTACCCTTAGCGGCTTCCGAGGCAATGGTTTTATCGGGTCCCATAGCTTTTTGGAAGATAGCATCGCTGACGGGAAAATTATTTGGTAAGCTGCTAATCCCGCGGATTACCATGGGATTTGCTCCCGCTAATCTTTGGTAGGCAAAACCTGTGTTAGATTGCCAAGTTTTAATGCTTGTGGGTTTGGGAAGGATAGGAAAAAGTTCTTCGTAATCTTCTAATTTGTCGAAGGGATCAAAGACATTTTCTATTCTCGTGGCTACGCCATTGGCAATTAAAGCACTGAAACCTTTACCCCGCATTACTTGATAGGAAATAGAAAAGTTTTCGTGGGTAGGTAAATCTTTGACGAGGGTGATTCCATTAACGGAATCATAAATGTACACTTGTTTTTGTCGTCTTAATAGCTCTTGTCTTTTGACTGGATCAGGATCATTTTTTGGGAGCGATGGTGTCAGCAAAGTAACTCCTTGTCTAAAAAATTAGAACTTAAAAATTGTGGTCTTTTTCCTGGCACTAATAGGCTAGTCAAAGTAAAGAATTACCTCCAACAAAAGGGTCTTTTGAGGTAAATTACCGGCTAGATATAGTGTCACCCATTATATACAGCTAGAACTGGGTTAGATTCCCGAAATATTGCATCGGTTTGTAAAACTTAATATATTAATTCTCGGACCTATGAGGTGCAAAGTTGCTGGTTTGAGGTTGGGGAGATTTTATCAGTAAACAGTAATCAGTGAACTGAAAACTCCCATCTGATAACTGATAACTGATTGCTAAACCGTTTGTAGGGGAAAACCTAAAGCTTCCCGTTGCTGTAAATACAATTGAGCAACCTGTCGAGCTAAATTGCGAATTCTGCCGATATAACGGGTTCTTTCAGCTACAGCAATCACACCTCTAGCATCGAGTAAATTAAAAGTATGGGAACATTTGAGAACATAATCTAGACTGGGAATCACCAGAGAGCGATCGATTAATTGTTTAGCTTCCTGTTCATATAAACTGAATAAACTAAATAATAACTCAGGATTAGAAGCCTCAAAATTGTAGGTACATTGTTCGATTTCATTTTGCAGAAAAATATCACCGTAGAGGATATTTTCATTCCATTGAATTTTATTAATTGCCTCTACATCTTGCAGATACATGGCTAATCTTTCTAAACCGTAGGTAATTTCGATCGCCACCGGACGACAATCAATACCCCCACACTGTTGAAAGTAGGTAAATTGAGTGATTTCCATACCATCTAACCACACTTCCCAACCCACACCCCAAGCGCCGAGGGTGGGAGATTCCCAGTTATCTTCCACGAAGCGAATATCGTGATCTTCTGGGTTAATTCCTAACACCCGCAGGGAGTCTAAATAGATTTCCTGAATATTATCAGGAGAGGGTTTAATTAGGACTTGATATTGATAGTAATGCTGAAAACGATTGGGATTTTCGCCATAACGGCCATCCGTTGGACGACGACAGGGTTCCACATAGGCAACGGCCCAAGGTTCCGGACCAATTGCCCTTAAAAAAGTGTGGGGACTCATGGTTCCCGCACCTTTTTCGGTATCATAGGGTTGAGCAACTAAACAACCACGAGCGGCCCAAAATTCATTTAATTTAGCGATAACAGCTTGGAAAGTTAGAGACATGGGAAAAAGTAAAAAAGCAGATTAGGGGTTGGGGAAGTGGGAATTATAAATTATAAATTATGAATTATGAATTGGGAAGTGGGGAAGTGGGGAAGTGGGGAGCTTTTCAGTGATCAGTAAACTGATAACTGATAACTGATAACTGATAACTGATAACTGTCTCCTGACGGTTAAAGTCATTGACTTACTTTTAACTGCAAGCGAAAGTGAACGGGGGTAGAAGATTGGGGGAGAATAACTAATTCATAAAATCCCTCTTCGGGTAATTGACCGGACCATTGCCGATCGCTAGACTTGTCTAAAAGGGTAATATTACCCGTGGGAGAGTAGAAAGATAGTAAAACTTCGCCTTCCGTCTCTAAATTTAAGTCTAACCGATCACTGGAACGCAATTTTATTGCATAGGCTTTTCCTTGTCCCTGGCTGAGAATTGCCTCGATCACTTCCTCTCCCCCCGCGTCTAAACTTTCGATCGCTTGGTAGGATAGGCCAGACTGTAAAGATTGTAACTGATTCCAGGCCAAACCACTCCATAGTTGACCTAAGCCGCTATCAAAATTTGGTCTTTCTGTCAATTCGGGAAATAGCTGAAAAAAAGCATTATCAGTGAGTAAATTAAGGACTCTACTGCTTAATCGTAACTGATTCACTTGTTCTCGCCATTTTTCTCGCTGTTGCTCGTCGTAGCTACCTAATGCTTCTCTAGTGCCAGAATCGAGACGGTCTAAGCGATCGAGGATTTCTGCTGCTAAAATATCTCTTTGTTCCTGTTTCTGTTTTTCCTCTTTGATATCCCCATAGCGGAGGTTAAACAATTCATTGACGAGATTTTTAAAAAACTGACCATCAATTCCCAACTCTAGACGGCGCTTTCTCATCTCGGCTTTCCGTTGCCATGCCGGATCTGTGGCAGAATTAAAATTATTTTCCTCCGTGGCAAAAACGGGTTTAACGGTTTGGGGTTGATTGCTGTGTTTAACCCACTGTTTACCGATTAACCAGCCTATTGCCGCCGATAGTAACATCAAGAGGCAAAAAATAGCGATCCTGCCGGAACAGCCGAGAAAAACGGGCGATTTATTCCGAGAATTGGCGGCCATTGTCTCCTTAGACGATTTGGGGTTTTGATCTGTAAAGATGAGATTAACACAAATAATAGGCTAAGACGCATTTTAAGCGCCTATCCTTAGATTAGCTGAATCTCCCCCAATCCCTTTACTATCGCCTCTTGTCTCATCTCAACAAGCAGTTTAAACACAAGGACAGCTTATCTCAATATTAGCCGCCACAATAATATCTCTGCGGGGTCGAGCAGTTAGGTAGCCTAAGATACTGGTTTCAATATAGACGGTTTCGCTCACGGCCATAGGAGAAAATCTATCCAACCTCCATCATGCCCTATTTAATTGTCGTCAACCCAACCTTGCATCTTCATCGGCTCGCGTCCTGTAGGACTGCTCCCAAAAAGGCAAAAGCTCCCCGGGACGCACCCTAGAAAATCTCAAAAAAAAATCGACCCGCCGCTAGGCGGGAAA
>NZ_JASJFE010000297.1:0-1796 GCF_030067735.1 Microcystis sp. M53598_WE2
GAAACTAATCACGCTCAACAAACTGTAACTAATCTAGCAGCTGCTTTAGAATTTGCCGAAAAAATAGGGTTTCCTAGTCATGGTTTAGTGGTGATGTTTGATAAAAATTCTCTCGACTCTGAGCATATTTTTAAGGGAATTACTGACCAGAAAAATTTAGTTAAAATTGTTGAAGATATTCTTGACAAAAACGGCAAAGTACACCTAGAAACCGATATGCGCGCTATGCACAATCCCACGAGGATGAAAGCAATTGTTGCTGCGACAGCAAATCTTGTTCAAAAACTTAATCAATTATGCCCTAATTGTGGTTGTCCGGGGTTTGATATTATCGAAATAACATCGGGTTTACCCTGTGGTTTATGTCACTTTCCCACCTCTTTAATTAAACTGGAACTATACGGTTGTCAAAGGTGTGATTATCGAGAGGAAAAACTCTTTCCCAACGGTCAAAAAACCGCCGATCCGATGTATTGTGAATATTGTAATCCTTAAAGATAGCTTTTCTATGGAAAGAATTTTAGAACCAGAAGTAATGGATGATCGGGAAGAAGCGATCGAATATGATGCCATGGACTTCACAGAAGTTAATACTAATTTCGCTAAAGAAGCTGTACAATTGGCCGGTATTAATGCTAGGGTGTTAGATGTAGGAACCGGTACTGCACGCATTCCGATTATGATCAGTCAACTACGTCCCCAATGGCAAATTATCGCTATTGATCTGGCCGATTCTATGTTAGAAATTGGTCAAAAAAATATCCTTAATGCTAACTGTCAAGAACAGATAAAATTGGAGAAAGTTGATGGAAAAAATCTTCCCTACCAATCCGAGCAATTTGATTTAGTTATTTCTAATAGTTTAATCCATCATCTCGAAAATCCTCTGCCTTTTTTACGGGAAATTAAGCGAGTTTTAAAACCCAATGGTGGCATTTTTTTAAGAGATTTATTCCGTCCCGATTCCGAGGAAATAATCAAGGGGATGGTGAGGGAAATCGATCCTAATTTTTCTCCCCGACAAGCGCAATTATTTCAAGACTCGCTGCGAGCGGCTTTTACCCTAGCAGAAATCGCAGATTTAATCCAGCAATCGGGCTTAGAAAATGTTAAAATTTATCAGTCTTCTAATCGTCATTGGACAGCCATAAAAACAAGTAAAAACTAATCACTAAATCAGGGAAAAATTGAGTTATGAAAGTTGGATTTTTGGGAACAGGATTAATGGGAACGCCAATGGTAGAAAGATTATTAAATCAGAAAATTTCTGTTATTGCCTATAATCGCACCTTAGAAAAATTAGCACCTTTACAGCAGTTGGGAGCCAAAACAGTTAACTCTCCTGAACACGTCATTCAAGAGGCAGATTGTCTGATTTTAATGTTAACTAATGCCGCCGCTATCCAAGAGGTTTTAGGATTAAATTCTGAGCAATCTAACTTCAATAATCGGACTATTATCCAGATGGGAACTATTGCTCCTTCTGAAAGTAAACAACTGCGAGATCAAATTGTGGCTAAAGGGGGAGAATATCTAGAAGCACCCGTGTTAGGAAGTATTCCCGAAGCTAAAAAGGGGACTCTCTTAGTTATGGTGGGAGCAACGGAGAAACAGTTCCATCAATGGTCAAATTTATTAGCAAATTTTGGCCAAGAACCGATGTTAATCGGGGAAGTGGGAACCGCTGCGGCATTAAAATTAGCTTTAAATCAATTAATTGCCTCTCTAACCAGTGCTTTTGCTTTGAGTTTAGCTTTTTTATCCCAGCAAGGAGTAGATCTAGAAAAGTTCATGAC
>NZ_JASJFE010000863.1:0-11422 GCF_030067735.1 Microcystis sp. M53598_WE2
ACACCCCACACCCCACACCCCACACCCCCCACCCCCCTTCCCCACTTCCCCACACCCCACCTCGCTGTTGGAGCAAATCTTAAATTTGTCTCGCAAATTTCTAAAATGTTGCTAAGTTAATAGTATGAGCTTGCACCCTAATTATCATGGTGCAAGTGTACTAAAACAAGATTCCCCTAAAAGCAATGAGGGATAAAATTTATCCGCAAGAATCCGATCAAATTAAATACAATAGCTAAGGACTAAAGGAATTAGCAAGGGCCAATAGGGATGCTGTTCCCCTTGCCAATGGGAACAGTTGACCCGTTCAATAATTCCTTTGATTGTTAGCTATCTGGTCAACACCGCAGACAAACCGGTGATCGGATTTCAGTCCTCCAGCCATTTACCCAATTTTTGCAGGAGCCAGATTATGAGTTGACCGAGCTAAAACAGTATTCCGTGTCGCTAAAATCGCATCGACACAAGAGAATTTAAGCAAAGATATTCTCCCATTTGTTGTAATTAAAGCTACAATCGGAAAAGTCTTTCCCCGTCTCGGATTTGAGACACAAATTTGTTCAGTATCACCTAGATTGAGATTCGATCTTCTAGTTTTGCACAGAAGGAGCAAGAGGAAAACGGCATGATGCAGGCCCACGATGTACTAACCCTTACCGAGCCGCCATTGGATTTAGATTTGATTGACCTAGACGAAGACTTCGATGATGAGGATATCGAGTTAGAGCTAGAAGAAGTCAGCGATAGCAACGATGGCAAAAAAACCCGCCGCCTTGCCAGCGCTCGTCGTCGCGACGCCGCTAGAAAAAAACCCTATACAGAAGATTCGATTCGGATTTATCTGCAAGAGATCGGCAGGATTCGGTTATTGAGAGCGGAGGAGGAGATCGAATTAGCGAGAAAAATCGCCGATCTACTGAAATTAGAACGCATTCGCGAAGATTTTTGCCTCTATAGCGATGCTGAATGGGGAAAACAGGTTTTCTTGTTCGAGCGCATCGAAAAAATTATCGCCGAAAAATCGGAAAAAGAACCGAAATTATCGGATATTAAGGCTTATTTAGGTAAGACGGAGCTAATGGCTCCCCTGGTGGAAGAATGGCTGGCGAAATCAAAGGAATACTTATCGGCCTTTAAGCGTCGATTGTACCATGGTCGTCGCGCTAAGGAAAAAATGGTACAATCGAACCTGCGTTTAGTGGTTTCCATCGCCAAGAAATACATGAACCGCGGTCTTTCCTTCCAAGATTTAATTCAAGAAGGTTCTCTCGGTTTGATCCGCGCCGCCGAAAAATTCGACCACGAAAAGGGTTATAAATTCTCCACCTATGCCACTTGGTGGATTCGTCAAGCCATCACCCGGGCGATCGCCGATCAATCCCGCACCATTAGACTTCCCGTCCACCTCTACGAAACCATCTCCCGGATCAAAAAAACCACCAAGATTCTTTCTCAGGAAATGCGTCGCAAACCCACCGAGGAAGAAATCGCCACCAAGATGGAGATGACCATTGAAAAACTGCGTTTTATTGCTAAATCTGCCCAATTACCTATTTCTCTAGAGACTCCCATCGGTAAAGAAGAAGATTCCCGTTTAGGAGACTTTATCGAAGCGGATGGGGAAACCCCAGAAGATGAAGTTTCTAAAAATTTATTACGCGAGGATTTAGAAAACGTCCTCGATACCCTTAGTCCTCGCGAACGCGATGTGCTGCGTCTGCGCTACGGTTTAGATGACGGCCGGATGAAAACACTCGAAGAAATCGGCCAGATTTTCAACGTCACTCGCGAGCGCATTCGTCAAATAGAAGCCAAGGCCCTGCGGAAACTGCGTCACCCCAACCGTAATAGTATCCTCAAAGAGTACATTCGTTAACTTCCCGTCCTTAAAAAACTAGCAACTGAGTCTCCTTGAGGCTCAGTTTTACTGTCATCTACACTTCCCCATCTGTGGGAACCTAATCCTGAAAATATCTCTGGGGTTGCCCCAATCTTGTCCAGAAAACTCTTGCAACAAATAGCACAAATCTGTTATTATGGTTTGTCTGTGTCCCGATTAACCATACCAGTATTGAGAACAAGAAACGACTGTGGCTAATACAAAGTCTGCACTCAAACGAGTCCAAATCTCCGAAAGAAATCGTCTCCGCAACAAAGCGTACAAGTCAGCCGTAAGAACCCTGATCAAAAAATGTCTTGTCGCTGTCTCGGCCTACGGAGCCAACCCCAGCCCAGAAGGGCTAGAAAGCGCCCAACAAGCTCTATCGGAAGCTTACAGTAAAATCGATAAAGCCGTCAAGCGCAACGTCCTGCACCGGAACAACGGCGCTAGAAAAAAAGCCGGTTTAGCCAAAGCTTTGCAAAAAGTTAGCCAAGCTTCCTAAGAAACGAGTAAGCTGTAATCAGGACAGACGCAACAAGCGATCGGGGGTCGATGCAATTAATAGATACGCACGTTCATTTGAACTTTGACGTTTTGCAAGCCGACTTGCCCGCTATCTCCGAACGTTGGCGAAGTGTGGGAGTCGTTCATCTGGTTCACTCCTGTGTCGAACCGGAGGAGTTTGCAGCGATTAAAGCCATTGCCGATCAATTTGAGGAAATTTCCTTCGCCGTCGGTTTACATCCCCTAGATGCCCAAAAATGGCGAGATAATAGTGCCGATCAGATCGAATCCCTAGCCCGATCTGATCGGCGCGTCGTGGCGATCGGGGAAATGGGTTTAGACTTCTATAAAGCGGATAATCAAGAGCAGCAAAAACAGGTCTTTTGGACGCAATTAGAAATCGCCCATCGTCTCGATAAACCCGTGATTATCCATTGTCGAGATGCGGCCCCGGTCATGCGGGAGGAAATCAGCGCCTTTCGGCAACAAGTGGGCAAAATTCGCGGCGTGATGCACTGCTGGACTGGCAACCCCGAAGAAACTCAATGGTTTTTAGATTTGGGTTTTTACATCAGCTTTAGCGGCATTGTCACCTTCAAAAACAGTAAAACTGTGCAAGCTGCCGCCCAAATTGTCCCCAGCGATCGCCTACTGATCGAAACCGATTGCCCCTTTCTCTCCCCCAATCCCCACCGCGGTAAACCTTGTGAACCCTCCTTCGTCTTCCACGTGGCCGAAACCGTCGCCCGTCTGCGCCGCTATCCGGTCGAAACCCTAGCCGAACAAACCACCCAGAACGCCCGCAACTTATTTCAACTCCCCAGTTAAAAAACATAGTTTATTAGCACAGAGCAGGGGACGGGGAAATGGGGAAATGGGGGAATTCAACTAAAACCCTAAAACCCCAACACCCTAAAACCCCAACACCCTAAAACCCCAACACCCAACCCCTAAAAACCCCGATCTCCGAGAGCAATTCCCGACCGTCGCTATCGTGTCATCAGCCCTTGTAACCATAATGAACAATCTTACCTTTAACCTCTTACCCGACCTCATCGAAATCCAACACTCCAGTTTTCGGTGGTTTTTGGAAGAAGGACTAATCGAGGAACTGAATAGCTTTTCCCCCATCAGCGACTATACAGGTAAATTAGAACTACATTTTCTCGGCCAGGACTACAGACTCAAAGAACCGAAATACAACGTCGATGAAGCCAAACGACGCGATAGCACCTATTCCGTTCAGATGTACGTTCCCACCCGTCTAATCAACAAAGAAACGGGAGAAAACATCGAACAGGAAGTCTTTATCGGCGATTTACCCCTGATGACCGAACGGGGAACCTTTATCATTAACGGGGCCGAACGAGTCATCGTCAATCAGATCGTCCGTTCCCCCGGTGTTTACTACAAAGCCGAAATCGACAAAAACGGTCGCCGCACCTACTCCGCTTCCCTGATTCCCAATCGAGGAGCTTGGTTAAAATTTGAAACCGACAAAAACGGCTTAGTCTGGGTCAGAATCGACAAAACCCGCAAATTATCCGCCCAAGTTCTCCTGAAAGCGATCGGATTGAGCGATAACGAAATCTTTGACTCCCTACGCCACCCCGAATTCTACCAAAAAACCCTCGACAAAGAAGGCAATCCCAGCGAAGAAGAGGCCCTCCTCGACCTGTACCGCAAACTACGCCCCGGGGAACCTCCCACCGTCACCGGCGGGCAACAACTGCTCGAATCGCGCTTTTTTGACAATAAACGCTACGATCTCGGTCGCGTTGGTCGTTATAAACTCAACAAAAAACTACGCCTCAACGTCCCCGATAACCAGCGCGTTCTGACCACCACCGACATCTTAGCGGCGATCGACTACCTAATTAACCTCGAATTTGACATCGGCAACACCGACGACATCGACCACCTCGGCAACCGTCGCGTCCGTTCCGTGGGTGAACTGCTACAAAACCAAGTGCGAGTAGGTTTAAACCGCTTAGAAAGAATCATTCGGGAACGGATGACCGTCAGCGAATCCCAAAACCTCACCCCCGCTTCCCTAGTCAACCCGAAACCCCTAGTAGCGGCGATTAAAGAATTCTTTGGTTCCTCGCAACTCTCCCAGTTCATGGATCAAACCAATCCCCTAGCGGAATTGACCCATAAACGCCGCATTTCCGCCCTCGGCCCCGGCGGTCTCACCCGGGAACGGGCTGGTTTTGCCGTGCGCGACATCCACCCCTCCCACCACGGTCGCATTTGTCCGGTGGAAACCCCAGAAGGTCCCAACGCCGGTTTAATCGGCTCCCTGGCCACCTACGCTCGCGTCAACGACTACGGTTTTATTGAAACCCCCTGTTATGTGGTGGAAAATGGCCGAGTACGCTATGATCTCCCCGTTAAATACCTAACCGCCGACGAAGAAGACGATCTGCGGGTGGCTCCGGGAGACGTGGCCACCGATGAAAATGGTTATATCCTCGGCGAAACTATCCCAGTGCGCTATCGGCAGGAATTCTCCACCACTTCCCCCGAACAAGTGGACTACGTTTGTGTTTCCCCCGTCCAAATTGTCTCGGTGGCAACTTCCCTGATTCCCTTCCTCGAACACGACGACGCTAACCGCGCCCTCATGGGTTCTAATATGCAACGACAAGCGGTTCCCCTGCTGCGTCCCGAACGTCCCCTTGTGGGTACCGGATTGGAAGCACAGGCCGCTCGCGACTCTGGCATGGTCATCGTTTCCCGTACCAATGGGGTTGTTTCCTACGTCGATGCTAACCGGATTCGCATCAAAGTGGCGGATGAAGACAAAGAGATTTTCGGCAAGAGCGAGATCGAGTACGAAATTCAGAAATATCAACGCTCTAACCAAGATACCTGCTTAAATCAGCGTCCTTTAGTCTATCAAGGTGAACAGGTTGTCCCCGGGCAGATTCTCGCCGATGGTTCCGCCACCGAAGGAGGAGAAATCGCCCTCGGCCAGAATATCCTCGTCGCCTATATGCCCTGGGAAGGCTATAACTACGAAGACGCGATTTTAATCAGTGAACGACTGGTGGCACAAGATGTCTATACCAGTATCCACATCGAAAAATACGAAATCGAAGCCCGTCAAACTAAACTTGGGCCAGAGGAAATCACCAGGGAAATTCCCAACGTCGGTGAAGATGCCCTGCGAAACCTCGATGAACGCGGTATTATTCGCATCGGCGCTTGGGTAGAAGCCAGCGATATCCTTGTGGGGAAAGTCACCCCGAAAGGCGAATCAGACCAACCCCCCGAAGAAAAACTACTGCGGGCAATTTTCGGCGAAAAGGCCCGGGATGTACGGGATAACTCCCTACGCGTCCCCAACGGCGAAAAAGGCCGGGTAGTAGATGTGCGGGTATTTACCCGCGAACAGGGGGATGAATTACCCCCCGGGGCCAATATGGTGGTGCGGGTCTATGTTGCCCAAAAACGCAAAATCCAAGTGGGCGATAAAATGGCGGGTCGTCACGGCAATAAAGGGATTATTTCTCGGATTCTGCCCCTGGAAGATATGCCCTACCTCCCCGATGGTCGCCCCGTCGATATCGTTCTTAATCCCCTAGGGGTTCCCAGTCGCATGAACGTCGGTCAGGTGTTTGAATGTTTACTGGGTTGGGCCGGCGAAAATCTGGGCGTGCGCTTTAAGATTACTCCTTTTGACGAAATGTATGGGGAAGAAGCCAGCCGTTTAACCGTCCACGGATTGCTAGAAAACGCCTCGAAAAAACCTAATCGCGATTGGGTGTTCAAGGAAGAACACGCCGGCAAAGTCACCGTCTATGATGGTCGCACCGGCGAACCCTTTGACCGTCCCGTTACCGTCGGTATGGCCTATATGTTAAAACTGGTTCACCTGGTTGATGATAAAATTCACGCCCGTTCTACCGGTCCCTACTCCTTGGTTACCCAGCAACCCCTGGGCGGTAAAGCTCAACAGGGGGGTCAGCGCTTCGGAGAAATGGAAGTCTGGGCCCTAGAGGCCTACGGGGCAGCCTATACCTTGCAGGAATTGCTAACGGTAAAATCCGATGATATGCAAGGACGGAATGAGGCTTTAAATGCGATCGTAAAAGGCAAGCCGATTCCCCGCCCTGGTACGCCAGAATCCTTTAAGGTTTTGATGCGAGAATTGCAATCCCTCGGCCTCGATATCGCCGTTCACAAGGTGGAAAATGCCCCCGATGGTACTTCCCGCGATGTGGAGGTGGATCTGATGGTCGATGTCGGTCGTCGCGCCCCCTCTCGCCCCACCTACGAATCCTTAACCACGGAAGACCTTGAAGAAGAAGAATCGGAAGTGTAATTTCAGTTATCAGTTATCAGTTATCAGTTATCAGTTATCAGTTATCAGTTATCAGTTATCAGTGAGAAGTCAGGAGTCAGTCCCGATGAAAAAATTTTCACCCCCACAGATGAAAGAGGTTTCTTTCCCTACACCCCACACCCTACACCCTCTTTCCAGTCAGGAGACAGGAGAGAATTTTCAAGGAAAAAGCCAAAAAAAGGACAGTAAAGTAAAAATTTGCCTATTCCCCGTTCTCTATTCCCTGTTTCCTGTTCCCTTTTCTAACTGATAGCTGAATGCTGATGGCTGATAGCTAATAGCTGTTTACTTGTTACCCGGATCGAGATGTTTTATAACCAAACTGTTGACAAAGGAAAACTGAAAAAACTGATCGCTTGGGCCTATCAAAACTACGGTTCGGCGCGCTGTTCACAAATGGCCGATGAATTGAAAAACCTCGGGTTTCGTTTCGCTACCAAAGCAGGGGTTTCCATTAGTGTGGATGATTTAACCGTACCGCCGGCTAAACGACAGATGATCGAAAGTGCCGAACAGGAAATCCGGCAAACCGAACAGCGTTATGTGCGCGGGGAAATCACCGAAGTGGAACGCTTCCAAAAAGTAATTGACACTTGGAATAGTACATCTGAATCGCTTAAAGATGAAGTAATTCGCAACTTCCAAGTCACCGATCCCCTCAACTCCGTCTATATGATGGCTTTCTCCGGGGCGCGGGGTAATATGAGCCAAGTGCGTCAGTTAGTGGGAATGCGGGGATTAATGGCTAATCCCCAGGGGGAAATTATCGACCTCCCGATTAAGACTAACTTCCGGGAAGGATTGACCGTTACCGAATACGTTATTTCCTCCTACGGGGCGCGCAAAGGTTTAGTTGATACAGCCCTACGGACGGCAGATTCCGGTTATTTGACTCGTCGTCTCGTCGATGTGTCCCAAGATGTCATCGTCCGCGAGGCAGATTGTGGCACTAATCGTTATGTTGAATTAACCGCCATGACCGATGGCGATCGCGTGTTAATTCCCTTAAGCGATCGCCTATTAGGTCGTTCCTTGGCCGAAGATGTGGTGGTCAATGGAGAAGTGATCGCCACCCGCAACCAGATTATCGATGACGAAACCGCCGAAAAACTAGGGCGACTCGTCGATAAAATCAAAGTCCGCAGCCCCTTAACCTGTGAAGCAGCCCGCTCGGTTTGTCAAACCTGTTACGGTTGGAGTCTGGCCCACGGTCATCCGGTAGATATGGGGGAAGCAGTGGGAATTATTGCCGCCCAATCGATCGGGGAACCAGGGACTCAGTTAACCATGCGTACCTTCCACACCGGGGGCGTATTTACCGGAGAAGTGGCCCGGCAAGTGCGGAGTCCCTTCGAGGGAACCGTGCGTTTTCTGCCGGGGTTAAGTATCCGTAACGTGCGAACTCGCCACGGGGATGAACGGGATCAGGTGGAGGCACCGGGGGAAATTAAATTAACACCCAAGGATAAAACTAAAGAAACTGTCACCTACTCTTTGACTCCTGGTTCGCTGCTATTCGTCACCGATGGGGAAACAGTAAGCGAGGAACAGTTACTAGCGGAAATTACCTCCGATAAAGTCCAAAAATCCACGGAAAAAGCCACAAAAGACGTAACCAGTGACTTAGCTGGTGAGGTGCTATTCTCCCAATTAGTGCCAGAAGAAAAAACCGATCGCCAAGGCAATACCACCCGCATCGCCCAACGGGGGGGATTACTATGGATTCTCTCCGGAGAAGTGTATAACTTGCCCCCAGGAGCCGAACCCGTGGTCAGTAACGGCGATCAAGTACAAGTGGGGGATGTTCTAGCGGAAACTAAGTTAGTATCCACTAACGGCGGTTTGGTGCGTTTAGCCCCCAATAGCCGGGAAATCGATATCGTCACCGCTTCCGTGTCCTTGGATCAGGCCGAGGTAAAAGTAGAAAGTAGTGCCGGTCGGGAACAGTTTATTATTCATACGGGAGATGGTCAAAGCTTCCTACTGAAAACCACTCCGGGGACAAAAGTACAGAATCATGCCATTGTCGCCGAGTTAATCGACGATCGCTATCAAACCCACACCGGCGGCATGATTAAATACGTCGATATCGAAGTCGCCAAAGGCAGCCGCAAACAGGGTTATGAAATCACCAAAGGCGGCACGATCCTCTGGATTCCCGAAGAAACCCACGAAGTTAATAAAGATATCTCCCTCTTACAGGTGGAAGATGGGCAGTATGTGGAAGCAGGGGAAGAAGTGGTTAAAGACATCTTCTGTAACTCTAGCGGTGTGGTGGAAGTCATCCAGAAAAATGACATCCTCCGGGAGATCATTGTCAAACCGGGGCTGTTATTTATGGATCTCGAACCGGAATCCTCCGGAATTGCCCAAGAACAGTTAATTTACCCCGGGACACAGTTAACCCCCGAAGTCACGATCGAGGAGTTACGGCAAGCGGAATGGGTGGAAACTAACGAGGGTTTGGGTTTACTACTGCGACCGGTACAGGAGTTCACTGTACAAGACCAATCCACTTCTCCCACCCAAGGTTCCGCTAACCAAGAAGGAGGACGACATATCGAACTGCGATCGGTGCAGCGCATCTTCTTTAAAGACGGTGAAAGAGTTAAATCCGTCGAGGGTTGTCAACTGATCAGCACCCAATTAGTCCTCGAAATTTCCAGCGAAGAACCAGAATCAGTCTCCCATCTGACGGCCGATATCGAGTTAGAACCGATTGAGGACAGGGATTGTCAGCGTTTACAGTTAGTTATTCTCGAATCTCTGGTGCTGCGTCGGGATAGTGATAATGATCCTTTAGGCGGTAATATTCAGACTCGCGTTCTCGTCCAAGATGGCGATGAAATCCCACCGGGGGCAGTGGTGGCCCGGACTGAGATTCAGTGTAAGGAAGCTGGAGAAATTCGCGGGATTCGCAAGGGCAGCGAAGCGGTGCGCCGTCTTTTAATTGTGAGTGACCGTGACGAGTTTATTCTCCCGCTCGCTGTTGCTCCCACCGTCAAGGCCAGGGATCTGGTAATCGCCGAAGCTGAGATCGCTGCCGGAGTTTTAGCCCCCAATTCCGGTCAAGTGCTGGCCGTTGACAAAACCGCCACTGGCTATGAAATCCGTCTGCGTAAGGCCCGACCCTACCGAGTATCGGCGGGGGCCATTCTGCACATCGACGAGGGAGATCTGGTCCAACGGGGCGATAATTTGGTGCTGTTGGTGTTTGAGCGCTCGAAAACCGGGGATATCATTCAAGGTTTACCGAGAATCGAAGAACTGCTCGAAGCGCGTAAACCGAAAGAGGCCTGTGTCCTGGCACGCAAGCCGGGAGTTTGTCAAGTGGAGTACCAAGATTCTGAGATCGTCGATATTAAGGTGGTCGAGGATGACGGCACGATCAGTGAATATCCGCTTTTAGGCAGTCAAAACCCTCTGGTGAGCGATAATCAGCGTATTGATGTGGGTCAGGCGTTAACCGATGGTCAGGCTAATCCCCACGAGATTTTAGAGGTGTTCTTTAATTATTATGTGGATAGCCTGGGCAGTTACGAGGCAGCCCTGAAAGCCTTGGAAAAAACCCAGATGTTCCTCGTTGATCAGGTACAGTCGGTTTACCAATCCCAAGGGATCGATATTGCCGATAAACATATTGAAGTGATCGTGCGTCAGATGACCTCTAAGGTGCGGATCGATGACGGCGGCGATACCAGTATGTTACCTGGGGAATTGTTGGAACTGCGACAGGTGGAGACGGTAAACGAAGCCATGTCGATCACCGGTGGGGCGGCAGCTAAATATACGCCTGTACTACTGGGAATCACCAAAGCTTCCTTGAATACCGATAGCTTTATCAGTGCCGCCTCCTTCCAAGAAACCACCCGCGTCCTCACCGAAGCGGCGATCGAAGGCAAGTCCGACTGGTTACGGGGTCTCAAGGAAAACGTGATTATCGGTCGTCTGATTCCGGCGGGTACTGGCTTCAATTCCCACGAAAACACGGCGGGGATCAGTGATTACACCCCCCCAGAGGAGGAATATAACTACAACAATCGTAGCTATTACGCTCCCCCCGGCGGCCTCGGCTTGCCTCCTCGTCCCGGTTTCGGCGATAGTAGTGAGGATAGCGATATGATTCTTGACGATCAAACCGCTCGCGCCTACGCTGAGGGTGATGTGGTCGATTTAGAGGATGATGAAATGGCTTTCCTCTCCTCCCGCGGCAGCAGTCGCTTTAGTCGCCAACCCATCAGCGATCGCTGGTCAGAAGCTGATGAGGAAGGGGAGGAGGACGATTTCGAGGAGGATTACGAAGAAGAATAATCGTCTGTGGAGATATTACAAGGAGCAGTGGGAGACACGGGGAGGCAAGGGCAATTTTTCTAGAGAAAAACCCTTGTTATCCCCCAAAAATCTCCTGCTTCTCTCCCCAAACTCCCTAGGGTTGGCTGAATAAATATGAAATATATAGCGTTTCTGATTCACAAGAGGTACATTCCCGATCCTGAACAGCTTAATCAGCAAAGGTTTAAGTGTGCCGCACAGATGCGAGAACCGCTATAGACGAGGTAAGGGTTTTAGTGTTTTGTTTTGTTCTCACAGGTGCAAGATTTTGAGAGAATCGTGGTTCAAAACCTTGCATCTTCATCGACCTGCGTCCTGTACGGGCGAAGCATTCGGGCATAACCTATCGCTGA
>NZ_JASJFE010000750.1:0-1763 GCF_030067735.1 Microcystis sp. M53598_WE2
AAAAACCTTGTTGGGTAAGACTTTTAGACTTTTTGTCAATCAAAAAGTCCCAGGCATGGGAGTGATCAGGGGGAAAATCCCTGGACTTTTCCCTGAAAATTAGGTAATTGGCCACCTCAAAACTGGTAAAACCCCACACCCCACACCCCACACCCCACACCCTGCCACCAGGAAAAACTTTTTGCCGCAAACCCTATTTATTATGATAAGCCGCCTGTAGATCCCGAATCGAAAACAAAGCTTGAAACTTTATTCCCTGAGATTGGTAAAATTCCGCCCCTCCTTGCTCTCTATCCACCAAAGCAATGATTAAATCTACTTGATAACCGGCATCGCGTAATCTTTCTACCGCTACCATGGCACTTTTGCCCGTTGTCACCACGTCTTCGAGGACAACCACCGCGGCACCTGGGTTTAAAGTCGGCCCCTCGATATAAGCCATAGTACCGTGACCTTTTGCCTCTTTGCGGACAATTAAAGCTGGAATCGGGCGATTTTCGTAGGCAGATACCACAATAACGGCGCTGACAATCGGATCCGCCCCTAGGGTTAATCCTGCCACCGCTTGGGTATCTGGAGGCAGTAGCGACAGCAATAAACGCCCCACGGCTAAAGCTCCCTCAGCAGTGAGGGTAACTTGTTTGCCGTTGATATAGTAGCTGCTTTTTTGTCCTGAAGACAGGGTGAAATCCCCCTCTCCATAGGCAAGACGGACAAGAGCATCGAGGAGAAATTGACGCAGGGAAGCAGTATCGAGATTCGCTACCGAGGAATTAGCCATATTTTCAGGATTGGGAGCCTGACTGACTCCAAAATTTCGGTTACAATTGAGCCAAAAGTCATTATATATTGACTCGATCGCTAGTATTGATTTCTTTCTCATCCCATTGACGCGATTTTTTAATTAACCCTATCCCTGTGAGGAGATTTTTACCCATGCGCGCTAAATTTTTACTTCCTTCCCTGTTTTGTTTAACCGGTTTAGTCTGGTTGAGTTCGCCTATTGCGATCGCCCAACGTTCCCCCGCCACCACTCCGGCACCGGTAAAAACCCAACAATTGCAACTTGTCCCCTCTCCCGATACGGCAGTAGGATTTAATAATATCCCCGGTTTGTTTAACCGCGCTGTTAATAACAATACGGGTCGTTTCTACGACTACACCAGCATTTTAGGACAGTTCAACTCTCGGGAGGGTTGGCGTACTTTTATGCAAGGTTCCTATTTCGATAATATGATTACCCGGGATGCGAAATTGGTCGAAACTTTATACTATGATGTCATGCAACAGCAACAGTCTGGCCCTTTAATTCGCACCCAAGATTTACCCAATCCCTTCGATACTTCCCTACAGGAAAATCCCAGTTATTTAAGTCCTGGCGGCTTTTAATTCGCCAATTCAACTCGGAATTGGCGAACAATGTAATGGGTCGAGAATCTTCTTTGAAGGTTCCCGAACTGCGGCAAGATGCCTTTTTAAGTTCGATCGAAGCTCCTTGAGAAGCTAAACTCTCACCCATTTGGCAATATCAAGGGTTTTGTCATAACGATAGCTCATGCCATCATTGGCAACAATTATTTGACCTCGACTGGCTTTATTTTTGATCGTACTTAAGCTATAGTTGGTCAGTTTTTGGATTTCTTGATGGGTAAAATTGTCTTGATTGTTAATTTCAGAGACAATTTCTATCGTTTCATCAACGGTTTTGGCATTGTTGGTATGAGTTGCAATCGCTGCTGATGGATGATAGTCTTCCATCCTCA
>NZ_JASJFE010000640.1:0-4043 GCF_030067735.1 Microcystis sp. M53598_WE2
ACAGAACGATTATTTTTCTGAAACTTGGGATAACCTTTTTTACCTTTAACCTTTTTCTTACAATTGTCATAGAAACGAGGAATAGCCGACCATGCTCGTTCAGCAGATGCTTGTCTAGCAGTAGAATTTACAGTATCGACAAACTTGAACTGTTTGGCGAGAACAATATTTATTGAGAGAATATTTATCTACTTTATCCTCTTGTTTGGCATCCATCCAAAGCCTTAAAGCCTTATTTCTGATGAATTGTACTGTACGAATAGCTTCATCTATGGCAGAACACTGACTTGGTTTGACCACGGCTTTCATTTCTAAGACAATCATTGTTTATCGACCTCAAACAACTTATTTTATGTTAAACTGTAGAGCAGAGATTGTCGAGATTTTAGTGGCCACCGAAGCTCTGTCGAAGTGTCGTGCTTCGCTGTTTTATATTGGTCGGGGTTTCATCCCGTCGCTAAGCGCTTCGGGTCTTCACCCCGACATTTGAGATAACTTCAAGGCCGAAGTCGAAGTTCCAGCCGATGGCGGGAACGGCATGATCGTCACTCAGGGGGGCGCTTCGGTGGATAAGGATTTTACCTGCTGAAGGGGAAACCGGTCTTCCTCTGGAATCTGGTAGACCTAAAACGGCCGCGCTGGGAGGGAACGACCGCGTTATCGCCTGGGAAACACCTTCTGGAGTTCGATTTTACCTACGACGGCCTCGGCATGGGAACGCTCGCTTTTAACAACCTAAGCGGTATCGGTCAGAGTGGAACTGGCGTATTGAAAGTGGACGGTCAAACGGTAGCGACTCAAAAGATGGAGCGAACTCTACCCCTGATCCTTCAATGGGACGAAAACTTCGATGTCGGCGCGGATACGGGGACTCCCGTGGAAGACGCAGACTATCAAGTTCCCTTCCGGTTCAACGGTACGTTGGATCAATTAACCCTTACCGTCAACCGTCCGAAACTGTCCCCGGGGGACGAACAGAAATTATGGGAGGCACAACGGAATAATCGCGTTTCCGAATGACCTCGTCGTGGGGGATTGATCCCCCATCTTGCCGAGCCTGTGCGAGTTTTGGCAAAGTCGAGAGATTATCGATTTTGGCAAGCGATAGGATAGTCAATGGCCCGAACGATGCGCTTCAACAGTACAAATTAGGCATTCTGTCAAGAGAAATTAACAAATTTAAATATTTCTCGACCTAATCGATTCTCGAAAAAATTTACCGGAGGAAATGAACGATGTCCCAAGATAAGCCGATTCAACGCCAAATTCTACCGATTCCCGACTTAACCCCCTTCGGTCTAACCACCTACGACGCGAAGAATCCGGACACTGACTATCCCCCGATTCGAGATATCCGACCGCCGGCCGGCGCGCCCAACGTGCTGATCGTGCTGCTCGATGACGTGGGCTTCGGAGCCTCCAGTGCCTTCGGTGGCCCGTGCAATACCCCCACTTTCGAGCGATTAGCGGCACAGGGGCTAAAATATACCCGTTTTCATACCACTGCCCTCTGCTCTCCCAGCCGCGCGGCTTTGCTCTCTGGAAGGAATCATCACTCGGTCGGCATGGGCAACATCACCGAAACCGCCACCTCCGCCCCCGGGCAGAGTTCCGTTCGTCCCAACACCAAAGCACCCCTCGCCTTGACCCTGAAGCTGAACGGCTATTCCACGGCGCAGTTCGGTAAGTGCCACGAGGTACCGGTTTGGCAAACCAGCCCGATCGGCCCGTTTGACGCTTGGCCCTCTGGCGGGGGTGGATTCGAGTATTTCTACGGCTTTATCGGTGGCGAGAATAACCAGTGGGAGCCGGCACTGTACGAGGGAACAACCCCGATCGAACCGCCGAAAACCCCGGAGGAAGGGTATCACCTGACCGAAGATCTGGCTGATCGAGCGATCGCTTGGGTCAGTCAACAAAAAGCCCTCGCCCCCGATAAGCCTTTCTTTATGTACTTCGCCCCCGGCGCGACCCATGCCCCCCACCACGTCCCCAAGGAATGGATCGACAAGTATCGGGGCCAATTCGCTCACGGTTGGGATCACCAGAGGGAGATTACCTTTGCCCGACAGAAAGAACTGGACGTAATTCCCCAAAATGCCGAACTCACCCCCCGTCACGCCGAAATTCCCGCCTGGGATGACATGGATGATCGCCTGAAGCCGGTATTAGAGCGCCAGATGGAGGTGTACGCCGCCTTTCTGGAACATACCGATGAGCAGGTGGGACGGGTGATTCAAGCCTTAGAAAATCTAGAAATCCTCGACGATACGCTCGTTTACGTCATCATCGGCGATAACGGCGCATCCGCCGAGGGAACGCTTCAGGGCGCGTTTAACGAGATGGCCAACTTTAACGGGTTAGCGGGTCTAGAAACCCCGGAATTTCTCCTCTCGAAACTGGATGACTTCGGCGCGCCCGATTCCTATAATCACTACGCGGTCGGTTGGGCTTGGGCGATGAGTAGCCCCTACAAATGGACGAAGCAGGTCGCTTCTCACTGGGGCGGGACCCGCAACGGTACGATTGTTCGTTATCCCAAAATCATCACGGAAAAAGGTGGGATTCGCCATCAGTTCTGTCATCTGATCGATGTGGCCCCGACGGTGTTGGCAGTAGCGGGAATTCCCGAACCGACTATGGTTAACGGTGTCCTACAAAGTCCCTACGAGGGTACGAATATGGTTTATACCTTTAACGACGCGGCCGCCCCCGAACGTCACGATGTGCAGTATTTCGAGATGTTTGGCAATCGGGGCATCTATTACAAGGGTTGGAGTGCGATTACCAAGCACCGCACCCCGTGGATTATGACTGGACAGACGATGGTTCCTTTCGACGATGATATCTGGGAACTATACGACGGCAGTACGGATGGGACGCAAGCTCGGGATCTCTCCCGGGAAATGCCAGAGAAACTGCACGAACTACAGCGACAATTTCTGATCGAGGCGGTTAAGTATAATGTACTGCCCCTAGACGATCGCCAAGTGGAACGGGTCGATCCCGCCACCGCTGGCCGGCCTACCCTCGTGCGGGGAAACTCGCAATTATTCTTTGCCGGGATGGGGCGTTTGTCTGAAAATAGCGTCATCAACATCAAAAATAAATCCTTCTCGGTGACGGCGGAACTGAACATTCCCCCGGAAGGCGCGGACGGGGTGATTATCGCCCAAGGCGGCCGCTTCGGTGGTTGGAGTGTCTATACCCACGACGGAAAAGCCAAGTTCGTCTATAACGTGCTGGGGATTCAAAGTTTTGTCACCGAGGCGACGGAGACGATCCCGGCCGGTAAGCATCAGGTACGGATGGAGTTTGCCTACGATGGCGGTGGTTTAGGACGGGGGGGAAATGTCACCCTCTACTACGACGGTCAACTGGTGGGTACGGGTCGGGTAGAACGAACTCAGGCTTTTATTTTCTCTGCGGACGAGACCACGGATATCGGCTACGAATCCGGTACCCCCGTAGCGGCGGAATATACCTCGAAAACCAGTCGTTTCACCGGCAAGATCGGTTGGGTTCAACTGGATGTGGGTACGGACGCTCATGACCACCTGATCGACCAGGAGGAACGTCTGAAAATTATCATGGCCCGGCAGTAGAAAAGGGGACTTGCGATCGACGGTTTCGCTTATTCGGTCTTAGGGGAGGAATCGCGATCGCTGGCGAGCCAATGTTTAATAGATCTCCTGCAAAAATCAAAAATTGTCGTAGTTAGTGAGGAGTCAGGAGACAGGAGATAGGAGACAGGAGACAGGAGGATAAAAAAGACAAGAGACAACTATCCTACCGATAAAATCTAAGATTATGTCAAATTTATCGGAATTTTTAGATATTTTGACCAGATAGTGCCTCGATAACTTACTTTTCCAGGAGGTTTGATTTTCTATAGCAAAAACTAACCGCATTGACATCCTCGCCGCCCTAAAAGTGCGGCGATTCCTAAACCTCACGATTTAAGTTTCTGCTTCCACCACCGTCGCATACCACAGTTAAAAAACCATGTACTGTCTTACACAGAGTCCACAGACTTTCGCCCC
>NZ_JASJFE010000507.1:0-4652 GCF_030067735.1 Microcystis sp. M53598_WE2
ATAATGCTGGTACATGGGGGTGAGTTTATCGCGATCGAGTCCGCGATAATCACGATGGGGATCCTTATTGGTAGCCGGTGGTTCTAGGGGAAAATCCGAGGGGAGAGTCATGGGTCAAAGAAAGCTGGACAATGTTTTAATCAACTGTTCCCCTTGCTGCACCTTCCCCACTCCCCTAGGCTGAGAGTGGGTACTGATGCGGGTTAGTTCCATCAAAAATTGAACGGACAAAACCGATAAGCGATAACTGACAACTGCATTAGATAGACACTTCGCTTAATTCGCGAGTGAGATGATCAAAGGGTTCAGCGATCAAAGAGGTGTCGGTAATACCCGCCTCAGTAGCCATGGTTTGAATCATTTCGCTCATGATTTGGATACCGCGCACCGTCGGACCGATGGGAACACCGAGGGAATTATAGGTTTCCCGCAGTCCTTGCAGTACCCGCTCATCTAGAACATTAGTATCAGCAGCCACCAGCGCATAACTGGCATAGCGGAGATAGTAATCCATATCCCGCAGACAGGCAGAATAACGACGGGTGGTGTAGGCATTACCCCCGGCGCGGATCAATTCGGGAACTTCTTCAAATAGACGAATCGCCGCCCCACGCACGAGCGCCGCCGAATTAGCGTTAATGAGGGCGGCGGCAGCTAGACGGGCAGTTCCCGAGGCAAAATATTGTTTAAGATTATCGATCGCATCTCGATCGAGATAACGTCCGGTGACATCGTATTTTCTAATCAGGCTAGTTACCGCGTCTCGCATTATTAAGTTTCTCCCAACAGCAATAAAGACATTTTTGAGTTTCGCTTTATTTATAATCTCACAGGGTTGAACTTCGGGGGACATCCCTAGTCTAACTCTCTTGCTTGTCTAACAATTTGTTGTTTTTTTGAGACATTTCTTTACATTTAAGGCATTGGCTGGACCGGCGCTGGGTGGCGGAATTATCCCTTATTAGTCGAGGTGGTGGACGAGGCACTCAAAATGACGAGATTATCCCGATGAATAATGGTTTCTGCGGCCATATAACCTAATAAACTGGCAATACGCTCGGAATGTTGACCTTTCACTCGATCGATCTCCTCACTACTATAATTAACAATTCCCCTGGCCAATTCCCGGCCTTCTTGATCGCACAATTGCACCGATTCCGAGGCGCTAAATTCCCCCTCCACTTTGGTGATCCCGGCCGCGAGCAGAGATTTTCCCCCCTGACAAATGGCTCGAATTGCCCCGGTATCGAGATAGATTTTACCCATGGGCATTAGTCCGTAGGCGATCCAGCGTTTGCGGGCGTTATCACTGCGTTTTTGGGCCTCAAAACGGGTTCCAATCGCCTCTCCTGCCATAATTTTTAAGATATTGCTGGGCTGCCGTCCCCTAGTAATCGCCATTTCTACCCCGGCACTGGTGGCAATCCGGGCCGCCGCCAATTTAGTGGCCATACCCCCGGTCCCCCACTGACTGCCACTACTACCGGCATCGATCGATAGTTGCGCTAATTGCGCGGGAGTAACTCGGGCAATGGCCTGTGCTTCGGGAAATAGCCGCGGATCGGCACTGTAGAGGCGATCCACATCGGTGAGGATAAATAACCAGTCAGCCTCGATTAAACTGGCCACAAGGGCTGATAAAGTGTCATTATCGCCGAATTTTAACTCATCGATCGCCACCGTATCATTTTCGTTGACAATGGCAATCACCCCTAATTCAAACAAAGCCTGAAAGGTATTATAGGCGTTGACATAACAGGTGCGTTCCATCAATTCGGGACGGGTGAGCAAAATTTGGGCGATCGGTTGACCAAGACTGGTAAAGAGGTCATCATAGATCCGCATCAGACGACCTTGACCGACGGCGGCGATCGCTTGTTTGAGGGCGATTTTTTTCGGTCTTTCCTGTATTCCCAGACGACGGCAGCCCACCCCCACGGCCCCGGAAGATACTAATACCACCCGATGACCGGCAGCGCGCAACCGGGTGAGGACTTCCACTAAAGCGGCGATCGTGGATAGGGATAATTGGCCGGTTTCATTATCGGTCAAACTGGAAGTACCGATTTTGATCACTATGGTTTGGTTCATCGTCAAAGGGTGTGGGGTGTGGGGTGTGGGGTGTAGGGTGTAGGGAGAAACAATTCATAACTTGAGAGTTAATCACACTATTAAGTGGGTGGGTGGAATTAAATATAAGATGAACGTAGGTTGGGTTGAAGCATGAAACCCAACGCCCGCATAGTTTACGCTACCGCTAACCCATCCTACAAATAATTGTGCCTCCCTAGTTAAAAACGGATTTGGTATTATCTCTATTCAGCCAGCCCTAGATAGCCAAAGCTTTGATGGCAACTTTAATTAAAGTATAAAAACGGGGTTCAGTCACGTTGACTTCTCTAGCTTGTTGCCGATTTTTCCCTAATAAACCAATGCGCTGCCCTTTCTGCACGACTAAAATCTCGCCCTGTTCATTTTTGATGCGAATCTCGTTTAAATCACCCCAAAAACTACATTGATAGATTTTATCGGCGTGCATAAAAATTGCTTTTTTAATATTATCATTTTCTTGGGGTAATCGCACTCCCACTAATTCAATTTCTATGGTTGTATTACCATTCCAAGTATTTTCTTTGAGTTTATAGGCAATATCTAAACGAGTTGGTAAAGGACAATATTCGCCCCAACGCCATGCTAGGGCTTTAATTCTGGTATTATCGCTTTGAGCCAGCAATAATTTTAAATGATTTTTTCCGATAGTTTTCTGTTCCACTACCCGCACGTTAGGAGTCCAAAAAACGGGTAATTCATTGCCAATTCCCCAGGGTTGTAAACTATCAATTTGTTGAAAAAGTTGCAGGTTTATTTGTTTAAAATCAATGATAGTATCAATTTTAATTAAAGGTTTTAATTGTTCTATTTGTAAAATTTTGTGAGAAAATTGACTTAATCTTTGTTTAAATGCTAGTAAATTAGCTGTGGGTAAACTAAAACCCCCCGCCATTTTATGACCGCCAAATTTTCCTAGTAAATCTTGGCAAAATTGCAGGGCTTCAAAAACGTGAAATTCTTCAATTCCTCTGGCAGATCCGCGAATTTTATCCGTATCTTCTTCCTCGTAAGTACCAATAAAAACCGGCACTCCGTAGCGTTCCACTAAACGGGATGCCACAATACCAATTACCCCATGATGCCAATCTTTTTCCACTAAGACTAAAACTCGATCTTGTTGCCAAAGAATCGGTGTTTCTTCTACTAATTTAATCGCTTCTTCTTCAATTTTTTCGCACAATTCTTGACGGGTACGATTAATTTGTTCGCACTGCATTGCTCTTTCTAAGGCAATTCCTGCGTCATCGGTGGTTAATAATTCAATAACTATCTGGGGATCGCCAATTCTACCGATTGCATTAATTCTCGGCCCCAATTTAAAGCCAATATCATCCGGTTGTAATTGCTTTTGTTCCTCGCTAATTCCCGCTATTTGCATCAGGGATTGAATCCCGACTAATTGAGATTTGGGTAATTTTCTTAAACCCCGTTTTAACCAGCGACGATTTACCCCGATTAATGGAGCTAAATCTGCTATAGTGCCTAGGGTAAATAATGATAATAATGACTCGGTTAATCCCTGTAATTTACCCATTTTTTGGGCAGTTGTCACCGCTAAAATATAGGCGACTCCCACCCCCGCTAATCCCTGATAGGGAGAGTTAGGGGTTAATAATTTCGGGTTGAGAATAGCGGAGGCATTTGGTAAAATTGGCGGCAGATCGTGATGATCGGTGATAATAACTTTTAATCCTAATTCTATCGCTAGGGCGATCGGTTCGTGAGCGGAAATGCCATTATCAACAGTGAGAATCAATCCGACTCCAGATTCGGCAAATTCTTCGACAATGCGCTGATTAATTCCGTATCCCTCTTTCATGCGACTGGGTATGGCATGATTTACCCTAGCGCCGAGATGTCTTAAGGCTCTTAGTAGTAAAGATGTACTGGTCATGCCATCGGCATCGTAGTCCCCACAGATAGCAATTTTATCACCAGAGGCGATCGCTTTTACTAATAAATTGACACTTTTTTCTAAGTCGGGAAATTCTCCCAGGGGAGAGGGTAAGGTATCCGCTTCAGGATCAATATAAGTTTTAGCTAATTCGGGGGTATCAATACCGCGATTAATTAAGATAGTTGCTAATAACGATGATAATCCCATTTCCCGCGCTAACCCCGCGATTTTTTCGGGATTAGTTGCGGCAATATACCAGCGCTGGATGGGATATTTGTAGGCCATTTTTTATCAGGAGTCAGGAGTCAGGAGTCAGGAGAGTTGCCTTTAGCAATTATCAGTGACTCTTAGACTGGTACAAATATATAAACAAATGCGTCTAAGCATTTCACCGAAAAACTAATGCACAGGAGGATCGGGGGATAGAACCCCCCAAGAGTCTGAATTATAAGACAAAAAACCCAGAAAGCACAGTTTTAAAAAAAAGATTATCAGGGAATCCCAACTGAGTAGATTCACAAATAGGAGATGTACCCAGCGTAACGCACTAAAAACAAGGTTAAAAGCGAATTTGGATGGCCCCAGCAGGAGGTTGAAAGGGGAGATTACTATTATTAATTCTCAGGGGAGAACCGGGTATTAC
>NZ_JASJFE010000493.1:0-5281 GCF_030067735.1 Microcystis sp. M53598_WE2
GTGCGGCAGTAGGAGCCACATTAGGGAACGCACTCTACAGCGATGGCGTACTGCTACGCAGTGCCTTCGGCATCGCACTAACCCTAACAACAATTTTTGATTTTTACCAGAGGTCTATTGACTGAATGATGGGATGTAATATTTCAATAACCAGCATTTTCTTGGTGCTTGAGCTATACAATGAGAGCTATATTTTGATAGGACAAAAAAAGATTAGTATAGAGGTAAAATTAATGGCTGAAACCCTATATGAAAAAGACTATGTAGCTTGGCTGCAAGACCAAGCAGCAAAACTGCGATCGCCTGAGCGCAATACTTTAGATTGGCAAACTTTAGCCGAGGAATTAGAGGAAATGGTTGATGAACGCAAATACAAAGCAGAAAGCTTTCTTATTCAACTCCTCAGTCACCTGCTACTTTACGCCTACTGGAAGCATCCTTACTACCTACCCCACTGGACAGACGAGATAGATAATTTCAGATTGGAATTGAGCTTGCTGTTTCGCTCTAAGGTAATCTACAATCATGCCTTAGAACGGTTTGGTTATTGTTATCAAAAAGCTCTGGGAAAAGCGAGCCGCAAAAGTGGATTAACTTTACCAGTTGACTGTCCTTGGACAATTGAGAAAATTCTTGATGAAGATTGGTTCCCTAGTTAAAAACTGGAGCTTGCAATCCAACTTACATCCACACAACAATAGGGTGGGCAATACCCACCTTACTTCAGTTGCTCAACAACTAATAGCTGGTATTCCAAAATCTGGTTGAAAAAGAAATTGAGTCATGCGAGGAAGTTTCGGCTCCATCCATGACTCAATTTTGATATATAGCGTTTCTAGGTTCACTAAATAAGAACTACGTCAAGAGAAACCGCAAAACCAGCTGGAAGGTTTGCTATCTTGGCAAACTCGGTCCCTAAAAATGAAAGTGATCCACTCCCTGCGTTGTAACTGATCTGACTCAGAGAAGTGGCTCCAAAACCCGATTTGCTAACTTCAATTTTGTCTCCTTGTGTCCGGAAAAAGTCTTGGATAGTATCAACTTTCTCGGAGAGGGAATTGAAGCGGAACTTATCGGCACCAGCACCACCAGTCAGGGTGTCGTTGCCATCGCCGCCAATCAGGGTGTCAACACCATCACCACCATTGATGCTGTCGTTGCCAGCACCGCCAAATAATTTGTCGTTGCCAGCACCACCATTGAGGACATTGTTGCCACTGTTGCCATTGAGGATGTTGTTTTTGCTATTGCCAGTAGCGTTGATATTGGCACTTCCCATCAGGGTGAGGTTCTCAATCCCATGTCCTTGGTTACGAAATGTCCCCGGTCCTATGGAATAAGTGACTGTGGCCAATACCGTATCAGCCGTCCCACCCGAGACATCGTCCCAGTCTTCCCTAACGATATCGCCAACATTGTCCACGTGGTAGGTGTCGTTGCCATCACCACCATTCATATCGTCGGCACCCGCACCACCATCAATGGTATCATCCCCCCAGAGTCCACCATACCATCCAGTGACTCCGGCTGATGCCGAAGATGGAGTAATGGTGTTATTAAGGCCATTTCCCGTAACTAGGGGCATAAATTTAATCCTCCTTAACAATTACATAATTTACACCCTGTGCAACTGTATCTGTTTGATTCTGTCGTTTTTAGTTGCACATTGCGTAACTGTTGCCATTGTACAGCCAAACGTCTAGAATGGTCATTAATTTTTGTGCATGGTCGGGTCTTCTAACCGAAGGCATTGACGAAAAACACATTGTATCTGTCCTAGAGGCACTATGAAAAAGCTTAAGCAATACTGGACTGCTGAAGCACTGGAAAAAGACTTAGGCGATCCTCTCAATCCCGATAACCCTCTATCCTACAAGCGGGTGATCGAAATTGACGAGAGCGAAGAATTTCCCCACGAGGAAATTCGCTGGTTATACGACTGGAAACTCCAACACTACTACATTCCCACGGATTGCGGCGGTGAGTTCACCTCTTTTGAGGAATTTGTCGCTTTTGTGCGGGTACTTTCCCGACGGGATCAAACTATCGGCATCGCTTTTACTACCCTATTCTGGTCGTTTTTAAACTGGATGGCGGGAACCCCGGAACAGAAACAGAAGCTCGCCCGTTTTATCATGGATGACTATGGGGCGATGTGTCTGGGTTACTCGGAAAAGGAACACGGCAGCGATCTGATCAATGGTGATCTGACCGCGACGAAGGTGGAAGGAGGTTATATTCTCAATGGTGAGAAATGGCCGATTAACCGGGCGACTATCTCTGGAGTTTCCTTTATTTTGGCGAAAACCGATGCTAACGGCGGGCCAAAGTGTTTAACCCTATTTATGGTAGATAAACGGCAATTAGACCCCGAAAAATACTATAATTTGCCGAAAATATACACCCATGGCGTGCGCGCCTCGGATATGAGTGGCATTGGTTTTAAAGATTGTTTCGTCCCCGATTCCATGCGTTTACGGGAGGAGGGAGACGGTTTAGAATTAGCCCTGAAAGGTTTCCAGATTACCCGAATGTTGTGCGCCGCTTTTTCCCACGGGGCAGCCGATACCGCTTTAAGAACTACCCTCGGTTTTGCCGTTAATCGGGTAATTTATAACAAAACTGTGATGGATTTGCCCCAACCCCGGCGCACTCTCGTGGATGCTTTCCTTGACATCCTTATTTGTGATTGCGAGACGATTCCGGCCGCGAGAGGTTTTCATATTATCCCCGAACAGTTTAGCGTCTGGGCTTCGGTGGTAAAATATTTTGTCACTGTCCGTCTGGAGGAGATGGTTAATAGTGTTTATGTGGTCTTGGGATCGCGTTTTTATATGCGAGAAGAACACGAATTCGGCATCTTCCAGAAGCTACTGCGGGATAATTCGATTATCAGTATGTTTGACGGCAGTTCGATCGTCAATCTTCATGCTTTAATCCTACAATTGCGTCCTTTAACTAAATATCGGGCTAAACGCAACTCGCGCACCATGTCGGCGTTAAAAACCCGTTTAGAGGCGATTTTTAGCCTAGAAAAGTCAGTTCCTCCCTTTGAACCCAATAATTTAGAATTATTTGGCCGGGGAATGGATGATTCCCTACAGGGTTTAGAGATTGCCCTTGATATGCTGGAAGGATTGAAAGATTCTCAGGAGGTGGACCGGGAAGTATTAGAAAATCTGTTGATGTTGGGTAATTTAGTTTTAGAGGAACTAAATGCTCACGATGAACAGATTAGTCAATCGAAATTCGAGTATGGTCACGACCAATCACCCGAATTGTTCGAGATTGCCAAGAAATACTGTACTTTACACGCCGCTTCTGCTTGTTTACACACTTGGCTTTATAATCGTTCCATCTTGGGTGAATTTTTTGCCCGGGGGGAATGGTTGGTGTTGAGTTTACACCGATTACTGCGAACTCTGCGGCCGCTGCCTTACACTCTATCTGAGGTGTATGTAGAAAATGTTGCCCAAGAATTGCTGAAATTATATCGAGAAAATCAACATTTTTCGATCGTGCCTTTTCAATTAGCCCATTCACAAACTACCGAGGAAAAAACCCATGAACTCCAGCTCCAATCTTAATAATCTCGTACAAAATTGGTTAGTTAAACAGTTAGCCGATCAGTTATCTTTGGATGCCAAAACGATTAATGTGACTGAACCTTTAACCCGTTATGGTTTAGATTCGATCGATGCGGTAACGATGGTGGGTGATCTGGAAGATTGGGTCGGTCAAGAGTTACCTTCTACCCTTTTCTGGGATTATTCTACTATTGAAAAAGCGTCTCTTTTCCTAGTAGAAAACTACGATCTTTCTAATCTTCCCGGTGAGGAAACCCCCGCAGAAGTTGCTCCCGTCGCTGAAAAAGCTGAACCGGCCGTTAGTGGTGGCAAAGGTTGGAGTTTATTCGGTCGTCGTTAATTATCAGTGATCAGTGATCAGTTATCAGTTATCAGCTTCTGAAGGCAAGAGGCAACAGGCAATAGGCAAAAGACAGAATCTGACAATTCTCCTACCTAAAAAGAAGGTTAGAAACTAAGCACATCAAAGCTTTTAGCTTAACCAATTAGGTCTTAGTTTCTGGAGAGTTATCAGTTACTCGGTTATCAGTTACGGCATTTCTCTTAAAAATGAAGTATAATACTAAATCCGGTTATTAAAGACTGATTATCTATTCCCTACTTTTGCATGAGTGCCTGTCCTGATATGTAGCCCATACTCAACGGATTGAGTATCAGATAACTGCTGTAAATTGAAATATACAAAAAAGGGCGATCAATTGATCGCCCTTTTCTCCTAGTAAATAACAAAAATTATCTCAAGATATACACCAGTAAAAACAGGATAATCCAGACCACATCGACGAAATGCCAGTATAATTCTGCCGCTTCGACACCAAAGTGAGATTGACTAGAATAGTGGTCTTTTTGACGAGAACGCCAGAGGACAGATAGAATCAGCACTAAACCGAAGGTAACGTGGAGACCGTGGAATCCGGTTAAGGCATAAAAAGCGCTGGTGAAAACATTAGTTGTCAGACCGAATTCAGCGTGATAATATTCGTATCCTTGACCACAAAGGAAGATAATTCCCATCAGAGCAGTAATGCCGAACCACAATTGTAAACCGGCATTATTGTTTTGTTTAATCGCCTTTTGTCCTATGTGCATAACAAAACTACTGGACACCAGAATAATCGTGTTAATTGTCGGTAGGGTTAACTCTAATTCTGGCGTGCCGGCGGGGGGCCAAACGGGTAACATGGTACGGTAGAACAAGAAAGCGGCAAATAAGCCTAAAAAGATGGAACTTTCCGCCACTAGAAACAAAACCACACCGAATAAGCGATGATCTGGGTGGCCATGATGCCCGTGTTCCACCGTTTCGTGATGATAATTGACAGAGAGTTGAGAATCTTCGAGCGTTGAACCTTGCATGATTGAATGTCCTTAGTTTACACGGGAGACGGGGAGCTTTTTCTCAGTGATCAGTAAACAGTAAACAGTAATTAGGGTTTGCGGCAAAAAGTTTTTCGTGGGGGTAGGGTGTGGGGTGTGGGGTGTAGGGTGTAGGGTTTTACCCGTTTTCAGAGGGTCAATTACCTAATTTTCGGGGAAAAAGTACCTGAATTTTCCCCCCGACCACTCCCATGGCGGGCACTTTTTGATTTCAAAAAAGCCTAAAGATATTATCCAACAAGGTTTTTAGATTTATTCAGCAACCCCTAATCAGTGAACTGAAAACTCACATCTGATAACTGATAACTGATAACTGA
>NZ_JASJFE010000754.1:0-2637 GCF_030067735.1 Microcystis sp. M53598_WE2
CAGCTACTTAAACAGTAATCAGTTATCAGTAATCAGTGAACAGTAATCAGTTATCAGTGATTAGTAAACAGTGAAAAGTGAAAAGACAGCAGTAAACTGCCATTTGATGATGAACACTTAATACAAACTGCTCACTTAATACTCAAAACTTAAAACTCAAAACTGATAACTGATAACTGCCTCCTGACGGCTTAATACTTAGCTTTGACGCGATTAACGATTAATTCGGCGAAGATATTGACTACTAGGGTCAAAACCAAGAGAACAAAACCCGCATACATTAAAGCTGATACTTGCATTCCCGATGCTTCGGCGAATTGGTTAGCCAATAAGGAAGCGATCGTGTTAGCGGGGGCGAGAATAGAGGCACTAATGCGGTTAGAATTGCCGATAATCATCGTTACTGCCATGGTTTCCCCTAAAGCGCGCCCTAAAGCTAACATAATCCCCCCGACAATCCCGGAAAAAGCGGCGGGAATTAATACCCGAAAAATCGTTTCCCAACGGGTGGCCCCCAAGCCTAGGGAAGCTTGCCTTAGATCCGGCGGTAAAGCGGCCAAAGAGTCGCGAGAGATAGCGATAATAATCGGCAGGATCATAATTGCTAAAATAACCCCCGCCGGTAACATTCCAGGACCCCCTAAAGGAGTACTAAACAGAGGAATCCAACTAAAATTAGCATTTAGCCAGTTACCAAGGGGTCTGAGGATAGGAATCAATACAAAGATACCCCATAATCCGTAAACAACACTGGGAATAGCGGCCAAAAGTTGTACGAGAAAAACCAAAATTGTCCGCGCATTTAAGGGAATAAAATCTTCGCTTAAAAAAATGGCTGAACCGATACCGAGGGGAACAGCAATCAGGAGGGCAATCAGAGAACTAACGAGAGTTCCGTAGATAACGGGCAGAACTCCGAATTCTTCGCGACCGCGCACGGGATTCCAAGCACTACTGGTCAAAAATCCCAGACCAAAGGTTTGAATCGCCGGTAAAGCCCGAATAAAAATCACTAGGGCAATTAGGAGCAAAATTACCCCAATAGCGATGGCAAAGGCGGTAGTTAATCCAACAAAGCCTTTATCGAGGATTTTTTCCGATTCTGGACGTTCTTTAAAATTTGAGTCGGGTGAAACTGTGGGCGCACTCATGATTAGGGTTTAAATCCAGCTAGTTTGCGGTAGCTAAGGTCGAAATTGGCCTTTCTCCACTATTATTGTAACTTTGAATACATTTTTTCGGCTACTAATCCACATTGATTGTGTAATCGGGATAGATGACATCGGCAGCGGCGGCTACTCGTTCGCGGACGTTTTTCGGTAGGGGAATATAACCAAGGGCGGCGGACTGTTCCTGTCCCTGATTAAGTCCAAATTCGATCATCGCCTCCATAGCTAAAGCTTTTTGGGGATCGTTGTATTTTTTATAAACCAACATCCAACTATAGGTGACAATGGGGTAGGAATTTTCCCCCGGGGGATCAACGATAAAAGCCCGCAGATTTTCGGGTAATTCCACCGTGGCTAAGGTGGCAGCGGCGTTAGTTTCATTGGGGATAACGAATTGACCGGCTTGGTTTTGTAAAGTGGCCATGGGCAGCTTATTATTTTTAGCGAAACCGTACTCGATATAGCCAATCGAGCCTTGATTTTGTTGAATTAGGGCAGTTACACCTTCATTTCCTCTACCGCCGAGAAATTTACCTTTTTTGGTCGGCCATTGTACGGCTTTTCCTTCACCGATACTTTTTTTCCATTCGGGACTAACGGCGCTTAAAAACTTAGTAAAAACTCCCGTCGTCCCGCTACCGTCTGCCCGGTGAACTACGGTAATTTCTTCATTGGGTAGTTTTAAATCGGGGTTATCGGCGGCGATTTTGGCATCGTTCCAACGGGTAATCGTGCCTAAAAAGATGCCTACATAGGCTTCCCTGCTTAGTTTCAGCCCTTCTACTCCGGGCAAATTATAAGCCATAACGATGCTTCCCGCCGTCATCGGTAGCAGTAAAACCCCGCGGCTAACTCTGGCCATATCCTCGTCACTCATGGCCACATCGGAAGCGCCAAAATCGATCGTACCTTGAATAAATTGTTCGACTCCCGCCCCGCTACCGGTAGATTGATAGTTAATTAGTAGTTTAGAAAATAGTTGATTGATGGTGACAAACCAGTTTTGATATAGGGGTGCAGGAAAAGAAGCGCCCGCACCATTGAGGGCGACCTCTCCTTGCAGAGGAACTTGGGCGATCCTATTGCTTCCCTCTCCACTGGTTCCCGCCGTATCACCGCCCCCACAAGCGGTTAAAGTCGCTGTTAAAGTCGCTAGGGATAAGGCTGTTAGTAAATGGGTTCTGTTTTTGCTGAGCATAGGATTAATTTTTATCCGTAAACTGCCTTAAATCTTACGCTAAAACCTACCACGCCTTGGTAAAGAATAGGTTAAGAAGTGAATAAAAAAACATAATCTATTGTCAAGAAAAATTTTCTCGATAACTAGACAAAAATCTCAACTTCTTTTACTATTTATTTTGACTAAACATTAGTTTTAAGTAGGGAGGCACAATTATTTGTAGGATGGGTTAACGGTAGCGTAACCCATGCGGGCGTTGGGTTTCATGCTTCAACCCAACCTACGTTC
>NZ_JASJFE010000261.1:0-1602 GCF_030067735.1 Microcystis sp. M53598_WE2
AGGTACTTTTTCCCTGAAAATTAGGTAATTGACCCCCTCAAAATCGGTAAAACCCCACACCCCACACCCTACACCCTACACCCTGCTTCTAGGAAAAACTTTTTCAGCAAACCCTAGTTAAAGACACGATAAATTGATTCAAGTCAAGCCCATGCCACTAACTCTTAATTTAACATCAGAAATCGAACAATATCTCAGCCAAAAAGCGAGGGAGAAAGGTCTTTCTCTAGAAGCTTATCTCCTCAAGCTACTTAAGGATACTATTTTAGAACAAGAAAAACAGGCCAAACTGGTTAATTTACTTCAATCTTGGATTGATGAAGAAGATGAACAGGAACAACAAGAAACCGGTGAATATTTAATCGAAGCACTTGACCAAGATCGCTTATCTGAGCGTCCTTTATTTCTGGCTCACTTAAAGGGAGTAACTTGGTGAATAGAGTAGTTTTATTAGATACGGGAATTATCGGTTTAATTACTAATCCTAAGCGAGCGCCTGAAAGTCTAGCTTGTAATTGTTGGCTACAAATACTAATTAAAGCAGCTATTAGGGTTATTCTTCCAGAAATTGCTGATTATGAGGTGCGTCGAGAGTTGTTACGCGCTAACAAGATTAAAGGAATTAAGCGACTGGATGAGTTAGCTAACTTAATAGAATACCTAGCCATTACAATGGATGCAATGGGAAAAGCTGCTTTATTTTGGGCGCAGGCACGCCAACAAGGACAACCCACAGCAGGAGATAAAACAATTGATGGTGATATGATTTTAATTGCACAAGCTGTCACGTTATCTGTGAAAAATCTGATAATTGTAACAACAAATGTAGGTCATTTATCCAAATTTGTCAGAGCAGATTTATGGCAAAATATTAGTTTTGATTGACATCTTTCTCAGAGGAACTTTATTGCAAGGGAAGTGACGCGAACCAAACGAGAAGCTGATGAAGAGGGATGAGCCAGAAATGGAAGATGATTTGCAGAAATGTTTCCTACTGCTGATGCGGTTAACGAAGCATTAAGATTTTTGCTCAGAGTAGTGCGAGATAACAAAACTCTTGCTTCTACAGTACAGGCTAACATGGAGAGATTGGGAATTGCTCAAGCGGCTTTCTTTCTAAGAGAAACAGCATCCCAACCTCTAAATTATTTAGAAATTAAAGATCAGTTATTTGGTGAAATGAAAGCAACGGATATTTACGCTCAAATTAAAGGCGGCTATGACTGAAATGATTGAATCAATTCGTCAACAAATTGGACAAAATTAATGGAAATTTTCTCCAGAGGCTGTTAATCAAAGTATCCCGCGTCTAAGATAAGATTGAGAAGATAAATGCCAGATTTCCTAGGGTTTTTATCGGTCTAGATTGTATCAGACTTATCTGAAATGACCATATTTACAAGCGTTGTCGTAACTGATTGCTTTTCAATAAGCTGGAGAACATTTTATTCAAAATAATGCGCCAACTAATAAATTAACCTGAGTTCGGGTTAAGCAGATTAAAAATCTCCATAATATAATCAACTTGCTTGAGTTAAGCTGTTCGTAATTTAAATTGCTTGTTGAGACGAGGCAAGAGGCAAGAACCCCCCAACCCTAGGG
>NZ_JASJFE010000306.1:0-2114 GCF_030067735.1 Microcystis sp. M53598_WE2
GCTTTATGAAGGCTTTTCGGGCTAAAGGTCGGATGAGGGAGCTATTAAGCAATATTCCCGTCCATATCGTCCTTAATGCCCAAGTGGGACTAATGGGGGCAGTTTCCTGCGCTAGTCAGCTATGAGGGAGGGTTGACTGGATTTTACCAACAGCAGCAGCGATTGAGGTAAGCGATCAAAAAAATGTTCTCCATGACGGTTTTCCTGCCCTTGGCTGTGCTTGGGCGGGCTTAGATTTTATTTTTGGGGTTTATCGACAAAAGCGGCTAGAAAGCCTAAAAAATGCCGATCAACAGCTAGAAAAAGCCCTACTGTCCTGTCAAGAAAAAATGTTAAATTGCGACCGGGCCAGTTTTGCCGACAAACTGCACTGGCGCGGTGATGGAAAACAGCCTAGGGCAGTTGCTCTGGCTGGGGGGTCAATGCTATGATTAGGGAGACTTTTGCGGGTATAGTTCAGTGGTAGAACGTCACCTTCCCAAGGTGAATGTCGCGCGTTCGAGTCGCGTTACCCGCTTCTGACGACAATTGATGTAATATATCAATTAGCTGGCAAGATGGGCATGAGCAAGTTAACCCCTTTGGCTGTTAACCGTCCCGTCAAGCTGCTCTAGGGTAAAGATAATCCTATCGCTACCATGAAACTAATTATCGGGGGACGTTACCAGGTTATTAAACCTCTAAGTCAAGGGGCTTTCGGTCAAACTTTTTTAGCCCAAGATAACTATCGCCCCGGCCGTCCTCAATGTGTGGTCAAACAGTTAATCCCCCAAGTGGTTAACGAAGTTACTATAGGATTATTTGAGAGTGAGGCCAGAGCTTTAGAAAAACTCGGCCATCATCCTCAAATACCGCAATTTTTCGCCAGTTTTCAGGAAAATAAGTCTTTTTATATCGTTCAAGAATTTATCGATGGTCACGATCTTAGTCAGGAAATCTCTAAGGGTAAGCGTTTAGAAGAGAGTCAGGTAATTCAGTTATTAAAAGATATCTTGGAAGTTCTCGCTTTTGTCCATCAAAATAACATTATTCACCGAGATATCAAACCCCATAATATTATCCGTCGCCAAGAGGGCCAGCTAGTTTTAATCGACTTTGGCGGAGTCAAACAAGTGGGGACTCAATGGCTAAAAGCAAAACAGACCAGTGTGTCTATTGGGATTGGCACCCCTGGTTATATGCCTAGTGAACAGGCGCAAAATAAACCGCGATTGTCTAGCGATGTCTATGCCGTGGGAATCATCGCTATTCAAGCCTTGACTGGTCTCAAACCGACGCAATTTCCCGAAGATGCCGAAACCGGAGAAATCGCTTGGCGCGATCAGGCCGATGTTAGAGATGATCTAGCAGTTATTATCGATAAAATGACCCGTTATGACTGGCGCCAACGCTTTCCCTCGGCAGCAGAAGTTTTAGATGCCATAAAAGAGTTACTGCAATTGCGTCAGCAACAAGCTTTAGTGCGGGAAATTTCAGCAGAGGAGTTGTTTTATCGCGGTAACGCGCATCTCGATGTGGGGCAGCATCGCGAAGCAGTTCAATTGTATCAGCAGTCCCTGCGGAAAAAGCCCAATTTTGTCAATGCTTGGTATAACCGCGGTCTGGCCTTGCAACGATTAGGGCGTTTTCCTGAAGCTTTAGGGTCTTTTAATCAGGTAATTCAATTAGAGACTAATAATGCTCGGGCTTGGTTTTATCGCGGCATCGCTTTAGCTAATTTACGACAAATCAGCGCCGCAATCGCATCTTTGGATAAGGCGATTCAACTGCAGCCAGATTATCTGGAAGCATGGCATTACAAAGGCATGATTTTCTGTCAGATGCAACGTTATGCCGAAGGTCTAGCGGCCTATAATCAGGCCCTGGCCATTAAATCCGATGCTAATGTTTGGTTTAGCAAAGGCGAAGCTTTACGGGAATTAGAACGACTCAGTGAAGCGGTCGCCGCTTATAATAAGGCTTTACAGTTACAATCCCAAAAGGCTGAGGCGTGGTATCAACGGGGTTGTTGTCTCTACAAGTTAAAATGTTTCTCGGAAGCAGTGGTTTCTTTTAACCAAACCCTACAACTAGAGCCTAGCCATCAATTCGCTCTCCAACAACGGAATTTAGCC
>NZ_JASJFE010000848.1:0-1174 GCF_030067735.1 Microcystis sp. M53598_WE2
CACACCCCATACCCCATCCCTAGAAAGATCTTTGGGACAAGATTAAGTTTAAAATCTGAAATAGATGATTTTTTTCAGGATCGAGTCAAGTTTATGGCAGATATTGTCGATATTGCGGTCAGTGCCGATAATTTTAAAACTCTAGTGACGGCGGTACAAGCCGCTAATCTTGTGGATGCCCTAAAAAGTCCCGGCCCGTTCACGGTTTTTGCCCCCACCGATGAAGCTTTTGCCAAATTGCCCCCCGGGACGATTACAACCCTAGTGCAGAATATCCCCCAATTAACCCGAATTCTCACCTATCACGTCGTTGCGGGCAAATATATGCAGGAAGATTTGGCAAAATTGGCTGTAGTGACTTCTCTAGAGGGTTCACCGATTCCCGTCGATTGTAGCGAAGGTTTTGAGGTGAAAAATGCCACGGTGGTCGCGGGTAATATCGAGGCAGATAATGGTGTGATCCACGTCATCGATACGGTGATCCTGATGGGTTAGTTTTTGACCGGCTTTTCCCCGGGCCGCATCCAGGGCAAATCTGTCTTATTTAGTCAGTAAATATACAGATACTTTTGCTTGTTTATGGTTTCGATGCTCGCCAGAGGAAAATGCCCACTTTCTGCACTTTCTTGTCTGTACCTGTTCAGACTAAATCCTGTTATTAAAGACTGATTATCTATTGATCCTTTTGCCTATTGCAAGAGTGCCTACTGCCTCTCCCTCTCCTGATATTGAGCCTATACTCAACGGATTTAGTATCAGACCATTAAATGGCTTTGCCATCATATCGGTGTCTCGCGGAATTAGCTCACCAACGACAAAAATATATTCTTAGCCATCTCGACAGTAATGGTAACGTGGAGGAACTCGCTCAAGAATGGGTACAAACACTGCTCGCTAATCTAACAACTTAATAGTTTCCGGAAAATTCACCCAAAAAAGAGGCCACTTTCTGCAAGATGACCTCTAAATTTTTTTGTTAGGGGTTAGTCAGTTATCAGTTATCAGTTATCAGTTATCAGATGCAAGTTATCAGTTATCAGTTACCAGTTCAGTAATAGGACAAAATTAACTTCTTGGTTAGGATAGGCACTCATGCAAGAGGTAGTTAGATATGTGTAATTAATTGTGTCTAGCTGCTTACCAGTAAACAGTTACCATGTTCACTGATAACTGA
>NZ_JASJFE010000149.1:0-3801 GCF_030067735.1 Microcystis sp. M53598_WE2
CGACTTCCCCACCCCAATTATCTTTTACCTTGCGATTGACTAACATTTCAACTATAAATTCCATTTCCGTGGCGTAGTCGTCCTCATCATATTGGGTAAAAAGTTCGCTAGGATGTCCTCTTTGCTCGCTAAAAGCCGTCTTCAGATCCACTTCTGCCAGCCGCGCCAACAATTGCAAAGCATCAAATAAATTACTCTTACCAGAAGCATTAACCCCAGCAACTACAGTAAGCGGCGTGAATACCATTTCAAAATTATGAAAGGATTTAAAGCCATGAATTTTAATATAAGTAATCATAGTTTTAGGCGATAGGTAATATTAAAACATCAGCGCAACATTTAACCATACTGGACAATCTTCTCAACTTTCGCCTGATACTGTCCTACTATAATCTAGACATTGGTTTACAGAGGTAGGGCGGTTACGCCGATTTTGTCGGGTGCGTTACCTGCCGCAAAGGGAACGCACCTTACCGATCGATTCCTGAGAGTATAGGGTCTTAGTCTAACAAAACCCATAGACAACAGCTTATCTGGCTGACGGCCGGCGGCTGATGACCGGCGGCTAAAAATTAACATTGCAAGAAAACTTAACAATTGGCCAAGAAACTCGATCGAGTAGGTAGAATAGCAAGTAAATCATTTTGTAAACTCCAACCGATTAACTAACTAGAATAGAGATAACCCAGAACGCCTGTGATAGATAAAAGACGCACTACTCGCGATCTCCCCCAAATTAACGAAAGAATCCGCTTTCCTGAAATCCGCGTTATCGATAGCGACGGCTCTCAACTAGGAATTATTACTCCTGCCGAAGCTTTACGCGTGGCCGAAGAAAAGGAACTTGATCTCGTCCTCGTCAGTGAAACGGCAAGTCCTCCCGTTTGCCGGATTATGGACTATGGTAAGTACAAGTTTGAACAGGAGAAAAAAGCCCGCGAAGCCAAGAAAAAACAGCATACAGCCGATATAAAAGAAGTTAAAATGCGCTATAAAATCGATGAGCATGACTACAACGTGCGAGTCAACCAAGCGCAACGTTTTTTAAAAGCGGGAGATAAGGTAAAAGCGACGATTACCTTCCGAGGCCGGGAAATTCAACACTCTAACCTAGCGGAAGAATTACTGGCGCGCATGGCCAAAGACTTACAGGATGTGGCTGAGGTACAGCAAGCACCAAAAAAAGAAGGTCGTAACATGATGATGATGTTATCGCCGAAAAAATAACTAACTAATCCGGAAAAAAGGGGCTAAGACCCCTTTTTTGTTTTTCAGAAATCCCCAAAGGAAACCAATCATCTAAAACAAATGTATTATCCAGATTTTGACTCAATTCGCCGAATCGCCACCACTGCCGGCCGGGGAGGTTGATTAACTTGACCACTGGGCCAATTCGACCCTAGGGGTACTTGTCGCATTTGTTCAAATTCCTGCCCATTAGTGGTTTTAAGGGCAAATTTGCGGTTTTCAAAGGCCAAATCCCGACGAATTCCCCCCGCTTCCCCCGGATGTTGTACTGCCAAAAATAACGTCTCTTGGTCGGGAGTAAAGTACAATCCCGTTAATTCCGCATCCATGGGAGCGATAGCAAAAGGATAGGGATGCTCTTGACCCTTGGCAAACACCCAAGCGCTATTATTGCCAAAAATCCCCAATAAATCCCGTTGACTAACCGGGACCCCTTGGGGATAACGAGTTTTCATCTCTCGATTTAACCCACCCGTGGAAATATCGCTAACCATCCAGAGATTTCCCTGTTTATCGAAAGCGAGGTTATCGGGATTAGAAAAACCCTCACCTTTCTCTGTCGGTTCCCCTCCATAAGCGACCACATCCCAACGAAAACTTAAGGAAGCAGCATCGTTATTATCTTCCCTTAAGCTGATAATCCAACCAAATTCGTAGGGTATTTCGCCATTTGGCCCCTTAAATATTTCCTTATCGGCTCCTCCCTCCGCTGCACTGGGACTACCAGAGGTAAAGGTCATATATAAAGTACCATTCTCGTCCACTTCCGTATCTTCCGGGCGACCAGTACAAGTGACCCCAACGGCGTTAGCTGCAAAATGAGCATCGATGAGAATTGCCCCCTGTTTTTCCGTCCTATTACCTTCATACAGGTCTGCGAGGGTCTTATATTTAGCTTTGTAGGCCAGAATCTCCTCATCGTCCTTAAATAGCAGTAATTTAGTATCATTGACCGTTCTTTCGGGATTCGGCAAGGCTACCACCCCATCCCCGCGACTAGCGGCAATTTGACTCGGTAGGACGGGATTTATCTCCGTGTCGGGATTTAAGGGTATCCAATAACCGGTTTTATCGGCGTTGAATTTGGCCCCGTAGAGCATTCCTTTTTCTAGGAGTTTTGAGTTATTTTTCGCCTTAATATCGCTAATTTTGCCCTCGGAAACGAATTTATAGATATGACCGCCTCTGCGATCGCAACCTGAATAAACCGCCAAGGGTTGCCCCGTCCGAGGGAGAAAAGCGACCGCTTCATGGCGAAAACGCCCTAACCAAGTGTGTTTTGTGCCGTAATCGTCGGGATTGGCCGGATCCACCTCCACCATCCAACCGTATTTATTTCCCGCTAACCCGAAGACGTTACCCCGGCCATCCACTTCCGAACTATTGAGAATAAAGGGGGTAGTATCGGGATGCAAAGGGGAACCATCTTTTAACACTACCTCCGTCACTTGGTCTTGAAAGTTCTCCTCGGCACTAAATACAGTCCCCCAAGGCGTTGTTCCCCCGGCGCAATTTTGCAACGTTCCGATAATTTTTGCCCCTAATCCGTCATCGTAGCCAAGTTTATCGGTTTTGGTAAAAATTGCTACAGCAGGACCGGTCGCTTTCAGGTAGTGACCGTCCTTTAGTCCAGAGATACCGGTAATGCGGCGATCGGCTTTACTATAGGTACGTTGCCATTTTCCCGTTTGATCTTTAGCCAGGGAAATTACGCCAATTCCCTGATCAATTAGGCCTTCTAGGGAGATTTCCTCGATTTTTGCCTTTAAGCTGGCATCTTGCAGGTGATAGGCGGCAATTTCACCCTTTTCGTTGGTTTTTTCCCGTACTTCCTTGACGGGTAGGGTTTTACCAATCACTTGTTCAAAGGTTTGTAGCCAAGTACGACCACTGATATATTCAAAATTAACGGTTAGATAACCTTGACCCGCACTGGTTTCGATAAAAGATAGATAATCATTGTTATAACCGAAACGGGAATCACCCACTGCATCCCCCCACTGGGCCAGCACATCATAGGTGAATCCTTGCGGAAGAACGAGATCATCTAGGACTTTATAGGTTTGATAGGCACTTTTTTGGCTTTCATCGCTCATGCCGTCAATTTTTAAGGGAATCGGCAGTTTGACTGCAGCAAAGTTTAACCCGAAACTATTGGCAGCGATCGCAGGACTGCTGATCAGAGAGGAAGATTTTTTCTCTTGCAGACTGAAAAAAGAGACACCAGCAGTGGCAGTTAAAAAGGTGAGGAAATTACGGCGAGAAATACTCATATTTTCGGCAATAAAGTCAAAACTGATACTCAGACCTTGATTAGGTTAAATTTTATTACGGACACTTGACATAGGGATTATACAGTATCCAAGTTATGACTAAGTTAACAGCCAGTTAAAAAGCTCTCCTGCAAAAATCTTCCGTTATACTAAATCCGGTTATTAAAAACTGATTATTTAGGGCTTGCTGAATAAATCTAAAAACCTTGTTGGATAAGACTTTTAGACTTTTTGGAAACCAAAAAGTGCCAGATCCCGGAGTGATCGGGTGGAAAATTCC
>NZ_JASJFE010000962.1:0-4516 GCF_030067735.1 Microcystis sp. M53598_WE2
AGCCTGTAACTTAGCTGTCACCTGACTTTGAATTTTTTCCTTATCTTCGCGACAAGCTTTGACTTCTAACACCTGTACCGCATCTTCCCAACTGGTGGCGATATCGACTTTTTTTAATCCCGTTGCGGTTTTAATTTCATAGCGAATAGTTTTCTCATTAGTGACTCGATTGACTTCTGGAAAAAGCACTTTTAAAGCCCGGGCTGTCACCACCAATTGATAAATACTCGGATCTTCGGGAAAAACATCCCAGAAAGGAGGTTCCTTTTGGATATGTACGGGGATGGGTAAATCCCGATTTTCCCCCATTTGTTGGGCGCGTTTGGCGAGAATAAATTCTCCTTTCCAGTCTTGATAGGATTGCCGCAACTCTCTCATTCCATCGAGACAGCGTAGGGAAAAACCGCCAATTTCCTGCACGAAGACAAGACGATGTTTTTCCACGTCTCCCAAGGGTTTAATATCGTCTTCGTTTGCAATAAATTCCCGCAGTTTCGGAATAATTTTTTGGGCTGCTGGGTTACTGGTATTTCTTCCTCCAATCAGGGCAACATTTTGATTTAATTGGGGCGTAAAACCCGCATCTTTTCCCCGCAAAACCGCAGGATTAAGCATAATTAGGGGTCGCGATTTTTGGTAGGCAATGCGAAGATTATTGATAATCTCGGCATCGTTGTTATAAATTTTTAACAAGCGATCACAAGCTGCTAATTCCTGCTGAATTTGACTACTAGCGGGAGCATTTTGTAGGAGTTGATTAGCTTGATTTAGGATAACTTGTTGAAAATCTCCTTGACGAATATCGGCAATCTCGGTGATGTCAAATAAACGCATATTTTCATCGGCGCGGCGCGTTTCTTTCCAGAGGGGGCTAGATTGCTTTAAAATCTCTTCTGAGAGGGGTAAACAAAGGTTATCCATACCTGTATCGTAGGCATTTTTGCTGCCGACAATCCCGGAGGCAAATTGTTCGATAAAGTCTTGATAAAGACTATTTAATTCTTGTCTGTCAAATAATTTAATCCCATTAATCAACAAAGCATCGGCACTATCGATCTGTTGATTAGCTTGGAGATTAAATAGATCGCGACTTTGAATTAATTTCTGACGAAAGCGATTAAAACGGCTTTCTAATTGATTGAGATGTTCCAGTAAACGATTAATAACCTCTACTCCTGCACCTCTGGTTTTTCGTTGAATATTGGCCATTAAATAGCCTTCCAATCCCGTTAAAGCTTGTTCACAATATTGTTCCATCTTATCTTTTTTCGAGATATGAATTTTATCTTTCAGATCATTAATTTCTGCTAAGGCTGTATCATATTCTCGTTGACGTTTACTTTCGTTTTGACTCCAAACCTGTTCTTGATCGCGACGGAATTTTTCTGCTATGTCGGTGAAGATTTGTCGTACTAAAACAATAAAACTCTCGGCAAATTTTACCCCACGGTTTCGATCTTCAAGGATATTATAAAACTCCATTTCTAGGGACTTTTTACCCCGTTGAATAATTTCATCCCGGTTACTATAAATCTTTTTCAGGTAATCGCCGTGCAGCCGTTCATCGGGACTCAATTCTAGTAAATGATTGCGTTTAAATTCCTCGACTCTTGGCGTTAAATAATCATTAATAAATTGCAGGATTTTTCCCTGTTCATTACCTAAAATATTAACACCCTGTTTGGTACAGGATAGCCAATTATCTTGATTGATTTCCTGACGAGTTTCGTTAGTCCATTGGGAGATTATGGCAATTAAAGAGCGATCCTTGTCGGCACATAAATCCATAATTAATTCCACTTCGCTCAAGCGCATTCTTTTGAGGATATCACCTCTTACTAAGTCCAACATTTGAGCGGGTAAAATCACGGAATCATTCAGCCACCAATTAATTAAATCTTTGGCTAAACGTTCCGATAAAGAGGCCCGAATTTGGGCAATAGGAATTTCAATAGTTGATAGCCCAAAACTCATAAATTGCTTAGGATAACCGCGACCCCCAGGGTCAGCTTGCGCCCAAGAACCCTTAATATTATCTCTAATGGAACGCTTATGGGGTGCAAAATCAGAGGTCATATCTAGGAAGATATTTTGGGCGATCATTTCCCGAATTTGACCGAGTTTAAAATCACCTTCGCCGTTTTTTGTCCCCACTAAATAGGTAAAATCAAAGGGGGGTAATTTACTAACAACTTCATCGACCAAACCACTGCTAAACTGTTGATGATATTCGGTTCTGTAGTCAGAAAAGTAATTTAATTCCATCAAGGCAGCGTAACCATTAGCCAAAACTCGATCGCCGACACTAATCCCCGCAAATGCTTCAGGAGTGGGAACAATTGCCGTACTCAAAGGACTACTTTCCCCTCGCAACCAATTACGGATACAGTAGCCTATATCGATTAACATTCCGCTACCCGTACCACCGTTTAAAGACCCCGTAGTAAAGACATTAATAGCAGTATTACTAACTTTAATTCCATAGCGATCAAGCATAAAGTTTTCTTGTCCTTTTACCCGTCTCACCGCGTCCAGAAATTTCCTTTGGATCTCATGATAATTACAAAATAAAGCAAAACGGCCACAGGCGCGAATTTGTCCCGCTCCCGCTTCCAGGGAAGTAATATTTCTCTCTAATTCCGGGGGAAACCAACTATTAATCCAGGGATATCTATCCATGTCAGATACCATCTCCTGTACCTGTTTTCCACTCACCCGGGACCAGTGTTTCTCGTTATCTTTAAAAGCACTGCCGGCAGCTTCAGGATTACTGATTTTATAATCCTTATCCGTGTCAACCACCAAAAAACTGACAATCGGAAAATTGCTCAAACTGCCATAACTTTCCTCGATTAAGCGACGCAATCGCGATAAAATTTCGTTACCCGTGCCACCAATACCCACTAAAACCGTGGGAACCATGCTTTTTTCTTCTACTGCTGCTGGCATAATTATTTAACTCCTAAGGCCATTTCTTGACGGTTGCGGGGGACTTCGTAGGTGAGGAAATCGTAGGCTAATTTAGTGTTAGGAAAAATCGCCCGCGCTTCCTCTAACAGATTGGAAATATCCAGAGAATTACCCGGTAGATAACGGGGACTAAAATGGGTCATTAATAACAATTTTACCTGGGCTGCCAAGGCCACTTGGGCTGCCATCGTCGAAGTGGAGTGAACACTTTCAAAGGCTAACCCGGCATCTTGGTGTGCAAAAGTCGCCTCATGAATTAGCACATCTGCATTCTGTGCCAATTCGATCGAACCTTCACAGAAAATAGTATCGGTACAATAGGCAATTTTACGGCCGATTTCCGTTTCTCCGCAGAGGGACTGACCGCGAATTTTGCTGCCATCGGGAAGGGTGACAGTTTCCCCTTTTTTCAGCTTGCCGTAAATTGGTCCGGGGGGAATACCTAAAGCGTTGGCTTTTTCCACATCAAAACGTCCTGGACGGTCTTTTTCGGCGATGCGATAACCGTGGGCGGGAATACGATGTTTTAATAGCTGACAGGAGACGGTAAATTCTTCATCTTCGTAGAGTATGCCGGGGGAAATGGCATGGACACGCACCCGATTAGCTAAATTAGTATAGGAATACTTAGCACAAGCACGCAGATAGTCCCCTAGTCCGGGGGGTCCGTAGATGTCAATATCCTGAGCAGAACCGGCTAATCCGATACTGGCTAACAATCCCATTAAACCAAAGATATGATCCCCGTGCATATGGGTGATAAAAATGCGTCGGATTTGGGAACTTTTCAGGTCGCTACGCAGTAACTGGTGTTGAGTTCCTTCTCCACAGTCAAACAGCCATATTTCCGCCCGTTGCGGCAAACGAAGGGCGATACTAGAGACATTACGGGAACGAGTGGGAACCCCAGAACTGGTTCCTAAAAAAGTAATCTCCACAGGATAGCTGTCAGGATAGAGGATTCTTTTTCTAGTCTAGGCTGTTTTTATCGGTTTCTCGATCGAATTGCTGCTTTTCTGTATTTCTTGACTTGGAAACAGCAAATCCCCTGATTTTGACCTAACTCTGCAATAATTACTCGCAGCCAGAAATAGGTTGGGCTTATCATACTTTGTGCTTTTTGTCAAAAAAACTTTTTTTTTGCAATAAAACTACACAAAAAAAAGATCATCGTTGCCCGTGAAATTGACTGATTTACCCGTCTTAATTAGGATCACCCTGTAGGTGTGGCAAGGGTTTCAACCATTGCTACCCAAAAAAGCACAGAATAACCCATTATGAAATTCAGTAAAATCGCTGTTACCACTGTAACATCGTTGTTAAATAAAAATCTTTCTCAATTAATTCTTAAGAATTTGTAAATATTGCGAAATGTTAATTTAAATATTCTCAAGTTTTTGGAGTCAGTCAATAATTTTTGCTTATCTTTGACCAACATTGGGTTAGGAGACAGCATTCTCCGAGTCAGGAGTCAGGAGGCAGGAGATAGGGTGATAGGGTTTTGGGGTGATAGGGTGATGAGACAGCTTCCCCACTTCTCACTCCC